>JANQRV010000544.1 GCA_028284395.1 Saprospiraceae bacterium | reverse complement strand
AGGCACCGAAAAACTGTAGGTTTTCGATCGCTGACAGCTTATTGTAGTGATTGGGGAGCTCGAATCCTACGCCGATGTGGTTGTAATAGGACGTGTCCCACTCCGATAGTGGCCTGCCCATTACTTCGATCGACCCTTTAAAGGGCTTGATCAATTGGATGAGGATCTTTTGAGTCGTGCTTTTGCCTGCTCCACTGGGGCCCAGGAAGCCAAAGATCTCTCCTTTGTCGATGTGAAAGTCAATTCCTTTGACCGTTGGTTCCGGATTTTTAGGATAAGTGTATTGGAGATTTTTTACGTCGATCATCGGTTAATAGGTATCGGCTAACGTTAGTATTTCGAGGTTGTCGATGGTTAAAACCCGATCGGATTGATCCTTGCTTTTAAAGGTAATCGTTTTTTCTCTGTTGGGCAGCAGATCGAAGTAATTGTCGGAGAAAAAACCCTCGGCGTCGGCAAATTGGATGAAGACATTTTTGGCCAGCTGTTTTGTTTTTAAGGAGAGGGTGTAGTGATCCTCCTTTGGGGTGAGTATGGTTTGAATGTCGGGCTGTTTGGGTAATTGCAAATTTTTCTCCTTGGTCAGAAAAATCAATTGAGAAGCCGGTTCTTCTTGCCCGTAATTGAAAAGTACTTCGATGACCACTTTCTTAAAATCTCCCTCTTTTTGCAAATCTGAGACCTTCCATTGACCGATCGGAGTTGTGGTATTGGCTTGGACTATAATGGATTTGGAATCGGACCAGCACTGATCACCATTGAATGACAACATGTTTAAAGAAATGGTCCCTTCGAGGTCAGAGAGTAGATCCGAGACCAGGAAGAGATCTAACGTTTGTTTGTTTTGTTGGGCGCCGATCAGTAGTGGCTTGAAGGCTTCCCGGGTATGGTATTGCATGGCCTTCCAGTTTTGATAATAGTCCATGCTGGACCAGGAGGCGACGGGCCAGCAATCGTTTAATTGCCAGTAAAGGCTTCCCATACAATAGGGTTTTGCGATTCGGTGGGCTTCGATGCCCATGCGCATACCTTTGGCCTGCAAGAGTTGGCCGACGTACAGCAAATGGGCGAATTTTTTTGGCAGTCGGAAATGGTCTTCCATATAGCTGCGAATGCGGAGATTGCCGATGCCGCTGCGCTGGTGAGCGGCCATGACTTCCGATTCAATGTCCCAATCCTCAGGTATGGTATACTTTTGGACGGTTTTAAATTCAGGAAAGGATTGAAAGCCATACTCACTCATAAATCGACCGATGTTTTCCCGAAAGGCGATGAAGGGTTCTTTGCCGTGCCATACCCCCCAATAGTGTATATCTCCTTTGGTGGCTTTGACGAAGGAATGTTCCCCCGGCCCTGCATACGGTGAAGATGGCCAGTAGAAAATACCAGGCTGGTGTACTTTGACTGCGGCGGGCAAAATATCGTGGAATACTTTTTCGTAGGCCTGCCAGATCTTTTTGCGTTTCCGGCGTCCGTATCGTTGTTTCCACCACCACCCGCCAAATTCTTTGTACTGCGACCAGGCAATGTCCATTTCATTATTGCCGCACCAAAGCGCAACGGAAGCATGATTGCGCAACCGACGGATGTTGTAGACGGCTTCCGATTTGACCTTGTTCAGAAAATCTTCATGGCCCGGATACATGCTACAAGCAAACATGAAATCCTGCCAAACGAGCAGTCCCTGTTCGTCACACAATTGGTAAAAGAGGTCATTTTCATAAAAACCACCACCCCAAACCCGGAGCATATTCATATTCGCTTCGGTGGCGGAATTGATCACACGCCGGTATTGTTCTTCCGATACCCGGGGAATAAAAACATCGTTCGGAATGTAATTTGCTCCCTTGGCAAATACGGCTACGCCATTGAGTTCGAAGTAAAAGGATTCGCCTTTCTCGTCCTCTTCCCGGATTACCTTGATGGTTCGGAGGCCAATTCGATGCTCCACGGTGTCGAGTAGTTGTTCGCCATCTTTCATTTGCCCCTGCATTCTATAGAGGTGGGGTTCTCCCAATTCGCGGGTCCACCAGCGTTTGGGTTCTGCTATATAAAAGGGAATGGTGAATTGATTGTTGCCGACTTGGGTTGTGAATTGTTGTTGGGCTAGTACAGTACCTTCGCTAACAACACTTAGCTGAAGATCGGTCGCTTTTGTCGCTTCAATGGTGAATCGAGCTTCCAGGAGTGCTCTTTCCTTTGTCACCATCTGTTGATGAAAATACAGATCGCTGATTTTAGCGGTATCCCAGGCTTCTAGAGTGATGGGGCGCCAGATACCGGAGGGAACCAATCTTGGCCCCCAGTCCCAACCGTAATGATAACCGGGTTTGCGGGTGAAGACACTTACTTTTTGACTTTTCTTGAGCCCGCCATTCTCCGACTGGTCGTTGATGGCCGGTAATCCGAAACCGTATTCTTTGAGCAATTGTAATCCACGCTTGATGGGGGAGTGGAAGTAAATGCGAAGATGGTTTTCTCCGGATCGCAACCATGGTTTTACATTGACCCGCCAGGCAACGAAGAAATTGTCTGCCTCCAGAATTAATTGGCCATTGAGGTAGACATCGGCATAGGTATCCAAACCTTCAAAAACCAATTCAACGCGGTCTTTGGACAAGGTGGATGCTTCCACGAAAAATTGGGTCTGATACTCCCAATCCTTCTTGTCGATCCATTGGACCTCTTTTTCATTGGTTCGATAAAACGGATCTCCGATCAATTGATTGGCCAAAAGGTCGGTGTGTACCGTGCCTGGCACTGTGGCCGGCAACCAATCCTTTTCCTGCGCGCCCTTGAATTGCCAATTGGCCGAGATGGTTTTTCGAAACATGGTTTGTGCATTTACAAAGCTGTTGGAAAGAGATGGCAAGTTGGTCAGGAGGACTATTGGGAGCAGCAATTTCATGCTGGTGAAGATAGGCGAATTCAGCATTTGGAACCTGTTCTGTCTGGACACTTCCATATTTTAAGACTTGTTAAGAGTTTCATAAAATTATGTTTTGATCATTACCTTTTTCACAACTCTATACACCTCAAAGTGAATTGACAAAATACTTCTATTAAACCATTTGAAAACAAAAAAGTCTATTATGAAAACGCAAAATTTACGCACAGCAATTATTACTCGGCTGGGAGTGCCCGATTTGAGGGTGACCCGTCTACTACAGCAGGTCGATCGCTGGAACATTAACATCATGCAAAAGTACAGTGTAGTCTTGCTGCAGTACTCCATCGCTCTGATTTTTTTCTGGTTCGGCATACTAAAACCATTTGGTCTGAGTCCGGCACAAGAATTGGTAGAGCGGACCGTTTTTTGGTTCTCGCCGGATTGGTTTGTACCCTTTTTGGGTTGGTGGGAAGTGACCATTGGTCTTTGCTTCTTGTTTAAGTCGACCATTCGATTTGCATTGATCTTGTTGTTCATGCAGATTCCCGGAACCTTTCTTCCACTGTTTCTTTTGCCGGAGGAAACCTTCACACATTTTCCTTACGGATTGACCTTGGAAGGCCAGTACATCATTAAGAACTTCATCCTGATCGCAGGAGCAATAGCGATTGGCGGAAGTTTGACCGCCAGTGCTGCTGAAGAGAATGAAAACTAAATCGATCCAACTTTTCAATTTGACCGATGTATGAAAACTACTTGATGGTGAAGCGTGTCTATAGTATGCGCTTCACCTTAATTTTTCCTTCCTATTTTGCATTCGACCATTAATCCTTAATTTGTCTGGTCGATTCTCTTCCATGCATTAAATTCATTTCATGAGTAAGAAAGTGATCATTGTCGGAAGCGGTAACGCAGCCCTTTGTGCCGGTATTGCTGCACTGGAGCAGGGAGCGGAAGTCTTGTTGATCGAGAAGTCAACTGAAGCTCAGGCCGGTGGAAACAGCCGGTATACCGCTGGAGCAATGCGCTTTGCATATCCTTCTGGCGATTTCCTTATGCCTCTTTTATCGAACCTTGATGATGAGCGCATATCCAAGACTGATTTCGGGACCTATCCAAAAGAAAAATTTCGACAAGATTTAATCGATTTCAACGATGGGCAACCACTGAGTCTGCACCAGAAAATTTTAGTCAACGAAAGCTATGAAACTATGCTTTGGTTGGTTAATCATCACATCCAATTCGAACCGATTTACTCCCGGCAGGCCTATGAAAAGAATGGGCGATACGTTTTTTGGGGGGGGCTAACCCTGGCCGCTAAGGGCGAAGGCGTAGGGCTGGTAGAAGCCGAAATGAGCGAATTTTTACGACTGGGAGGACAAATACGTTACGAGACCGAAGCCATTCATTTGGTTACGACCGATCGGAAGATCACCGGTGTTCGTTGTCAGACACCAGCAGGAGTCATTGAATTGGAAGCCGATAGTGTTGTGTTGGGATGTGGGGGATTTGAGGCAAACCCCGAGTTGCGACGCAAATTCATGGGGGAGCAATGGGTAAAGGCGAAAGTCAGAGGAACACCGCACAACCAAGGAAAGGGCATTGAAATGGCGCTGGAGATTGGCGCTGCCTTTCACGGTCGACCGGATGGTTGCCATGCCGTACCAATGGATCTCAATATGCCAAATTATGGCAATCTGGATATCCCGTATCTCGAGCGTAAGCATTACCGGAAAATTTGTTATTTTTTGGGAGTGATGCTCAATGCAGGAGGCCGTCGATTCGTAGATGAAGGAATCAACTTTCGAAACTACACTTACGCTCAATTTGGCCGGGCCATATTGGATCAACCCGGACAGTTCGCCTGGCAAATCTTTGATCAAAAGGTAGAAGAGTTGTTGTACAGCGAATACCGTTTTTGGGATGCCAGTTTCGTACAAGCAAATACTTTGGAAGAATTGGTCGAACAATTGGAGGGGGTAGATGCCAAAGCAGCGCTTACCACCCTGCGAAAGTACAATGCCGCGGTAGATACATCGAAAGTTTTTGATCCCACTATTCTGGATGGAAAAGCGACAAAGGGACTAATGCTCAATAAAACCAACTGGGCCAATACGATCGATCAGCCTCCTTTTAAGGCATACCCTGTGACTTGCGGCATTACCTTTACCTATGGAGGACTCCAAGTAAATCAAGCGGCGGCAGTTTTGAGTAATGAGGGAGTGAAAATGGAAGGATTATATGCATGTGGAGAGTTGGTGGGAGGTGTTTTTTACAATGGTTATCCCGGTGGATCGGGATTAACTTCCGGTGCCGTATTCGGCCGTCTGGCTGGATATCATGCCGCCGTGCACTAAATTTACCGTTATGAAAAAGTCGCAAATTGGCCAGATTTTGGTTCTTACCACTTTGTTCCTGGGGGCTTATGCCCTTTTTTCTGTGCTCACGAACCAGTCTCCGCTGCTGGACGCTAAATCCGTAGAACGCGGCACTTCCAGTTATAATATCGACCAAAATTATTTTGCCGGCCAAACCATTGAATGGGTGATCCCTTTTAAGGAGGGTGGGGGAGCGGATACCTGGGCTCGGTTCAATGCTCAGTTTTTCAGCCGGCATATGGCGGGAAATCCAGTGAT
>JANQRV010000539.1 GCA_028284395.1 Saprospiraceae bacterium | reverse complement strand
GTGACCGATAGCGCAGACGCAGACTTCCTCCGGGTTATCGGGATGGGTTACCACTCTGGCAATGTGATGGGTCGATTCAAGACCAACGTTGGTAAAACTTGCCCCTCCATCCGTCGATTTATACACCCCATTTCCCCAGGAGGTACTGTTCCGGTTATTCGCTTCGCCGGTTCCTATCCAAATCAAATTCGGATTTTTTTGATAGATCGCAATATCGCCGATGCTGGCCGTTTCATAATCGTCGAAGATGGGTTGCCAGGAAGTACCGGCATTTTCCGATTTCCAAACACCTCCTGAACCAGTCGCAATCCAAACGTGCGCAAAGTCATTTTCAATGGCTTCGACGTCTACAATCCGTCCTCCCTGGTTAGCGGGACCAATATTTCTCCATTGGAGTTCTTCCAATAATGCCTGACCTGAAGGCTGGGCATAGCCAAAAGAAAAGCTCCCTAAAATCAATCCAATAATAGTCTGGTAATTTCTCATAATGTTTTTTTTACTATAGTCCTAATACATCCGTCCCTTGTTCGTAAACAATATCGACCGGAATATCGGCAGCGGCCAGACGATCCAGGTCGGCTTGTAATTGGGCTTCGATTTTCCCTTTCTCCGCCACCAATTTTGCAACTCCATCGTAATTCCCATCCCCCTGAAGGGTCAGGATTTTTGTAGATAGAGCAGTCATGGCCGCTTCCAGCTTTGGAAAATGAACCGTGTATCTGCCGGTCGACTCATTGCGGGTAAAAGCACCGAAATCTTTAAAGAAATTAAATCGAATCATATTGGCTTTACCGTGCGAACTGGAAGCACCGAATCGAACGGACCGAAATATGCTGGTCATAAATGTGACGTAATAATCTTCCAGATTCCCTTCCAATTCTCCTCTTCCATAGAGCTGTTTGATCATGTAGAGTCCCAGAATGTCTGCTTTCCCTTCTTCCAGGGCGGAGGCATGCTCTTTTAAGGCTCTGCGCACCGTCTGGGACTCGTCGGCTACGAGGTTTTTAATCCCGAGCCCGTGTGCCACTTCATGAAACATCGTATTGCTAAAAAAAGCATTGAAAGTGATGTATCTGCGTTGTTCTTCGTTGAGTAATTGATCCGCAATCGGCAACAAGATCTTGTCGAACTTAGCGCGCATGGCATTTTTTAATTGCAGTCGACGCGATCCCTTTTCGATTTGCACCTGCTCATCATTTGGCAGATTGATGGCAATGGTTTTGGAGCCCGCATTTCCATCTCCTCCAGCATATACCACATCGTAAGCATTTAATTCAGCTTGTCCACCCGGCAATTTTTTTTTGTAGGCGTCTGGCACCGGCAGACCGGCCTGTAGATCCGGCAAAAACTCGGTGTATTTAGCCAGTCGTTTGCTCCATTGCATATCCTTGACCAGCACATAACCTTCATGAGCTGCCTTGTAGCCGTACAACTGATCCTCATAAGTTTCAATGGGACCGATGACTACTTCAATGACATTGTCTTTCATATCCATCCAAGCCATGTCACTGGCCCGGTAATCATCAGTCAGGAAGGCTTCCGCCCGCAGACTCAGGTATTTTTTCAATCCCGGCTCCTCCGCCAGCTCGGCAGCCTTTTTAAGGAGGTTAGATACCTGGCTTACTTCCCGTGCAAACTGCTCATGGTAAGGAATAGACATTAATTGACCGTCTGCGTCCCGGCGGATGAAGGTATACAGACTCTCCTTGTCGGGAATATCGGCTACTTCGAACTCTTCCTTCGTCATATCCCGCGGATAGAAGTTGGCTCCCTTCGGCTTCTCTCCTACTCCCTGCAAAAATGGTGCATTGTTTTCGAGCCGATCCCAGGGGCCTTTATTGATGGCGACAAATTGCTTGATCGCCTCATCTTGAACATCCTTCAAGAGAATGTCCTTCTCACCATAGGCTTCGTACCAAAATATTTCATCCATTATTTCTCCCGCTTCGATCAATATCTTGACAATTTCTTTCTGGGCCTCCGTCAAGGTCGATAGATCAGAGGTCAATCTGACAGTTTCGTATTTGCCGGGGTTGGGGGCGATGGCCGCTACCGTTTCCTCGGATGTTTCAGAATTTGTTTCTTGCTCTTCCGCACCTTGCTGCGGCGAATTACAGGAGGCGAAGAGCAGGAATAGACATAAGATGTTGATTGGGTAGGATTTCATATTTTACTTTTTTGTTTGGACTATTCAAACCAAAAGTCACGGTTTCCGGTATTTTTCAAACCAAGAAGTGATGTAGTTCACTTTAGAGATCAAATTACTCGGCTTGTTTGCAATGCCGTGGCCGGCTCCCTGTATCCGCACCATACTGGTGGGTACCTTTTGCAATTTGAGTGCGGCATAGTACTGCTCGGTCTCCGACATAGGAGTTCGATAATCCTGTTCGCCGGTTAGTAACATAGTCGGAGTTTTGACATTGCCCACCAGGGAGATGGGAGAACGTTTCATATAGTGATCCTGCGCATTCCATGGGAAGTCAGGGAACCAATATTTCGAGAAAAAGGCGATGTTGTCGGCATGTAGGACAAAACTGTACCAATTGATGACGGGTTTGGCTACCACTGCAGCTTTGAATCGATCGGTTTTACCAATTGTCCACGCAGTTAATACTCCTCCTCCACTTCCACCGGTGATGACCATGTCGTTCTCATCGATGTAGCCTTTTGCAATGACGGCATCCACACCAGACATCAGATCGAAATAATCTTCACCTGGATAATTGTGATGTATCAAATTGCCGAAGTCCATACCGTAACTAGTGCTGCCCCGCGGATTAGTATACAAAACCACATAACCGGCAGAAGCGTACATTTGAATTTCTGCAGCAAACCGCCATCCATAGTTGGCAAAAGGCCCTCCATGGATCTCCAGGAGGAGTGGATATTTCTTATTGGGATCAAAATTCGGTGGTTTGCAGATCCATCCCTGAATTTTTTGACCATCGAAAGAGGATTCGTACCATATTTCTTCTACTTGTCCTAATTTCTTGTAATTGAATAGATCATCATTTAGTGCCGTCAACCGCTTGGCCTCCATTCCTTTCCTACCGATGGCCAGATCTGCCGGGTGGTCGGGCTCGGAGTGGGTAAAGGCAAAGTTTCCATTGGCTGCAACCGTAAAGGTACCGCCGGAATAGGGCCGTCCAAGCGAAAGTCCCCCGACATTCTTGGCCAAGTCTGATACTTGGCCGTTCAGGTCAATGTGGGCTATCTTGGTATTGCCCTCATCGTCGTACTGAAAAAACAGCCCCTTATTGTCGGCGGCCCATTGGATATTGCTGATACTTCGATCAAAACCTTCACTGATCAGGCGGGCCTCCGAACCATCGCGCTTCATCAGGTACAAACGGGTCAATTGGTATCCCAACAACTGGTCGTCAAATCCCAGGTAGGCAATCCATTGGCCATCGGGCGACACTTTGGGGTTGGCGTCGGGCCCCTGCCGACTGGTCAAGGTGGTCAGTTCGCGACTAGCGACGTCGATCTCATGTACTTCGGAATTGACGGGATCATATTCTGCATTCTCGTGTAAATTGGCAGAAAACAGGATTGACTTGCCGTCCTTTGACCAGGAAAAAGAACCACCAAAATTAAAATCTCCTTCCGTCAGTTGTTTGGCATGACCACCATCTGCCGACAAAATGAAGATATGGGTATAAGCATCCGGTAAAAACCCTGCACCATCTGCCTTGTACTTCAGCTTATCAATGAATTTAGGGTCTTCGGCCCATTTGGCGCCATTTGGTTTATTTTCTTTTTGCACCGCAGATTTCCGCGGGGCATCAACGGCCATCGTAAAGGCAATCCAACGGCCGTCCGGCGACCAAGATATGTTGCCGGGAGATTTTGTCAAATTGGAGATTTTGGCCTCGGTGCCATCATCCAGCCACCGCAGATACATCTGTGTTTTCCCATCCTTGTCCGACAAATACAACAATCGCTTTCCATCGGGGGACCAACGCGGCGAACGATCTCTTTGATTACCCGTCGTGACGGGGCGATTAGCGCTTCCGTCAAAGTTGATGGTCCATAAATTAGATAAATTGCCATCGGTCATGATGTCTTTAAAGTTTCGTACATAGACGATCTGATTGCCGTCAGGAGAGATTTGTGGATCCGAAACATATTCGATGTCAAATATGTCTATTGGCTGAAAGTGATTATCTTGCCTGCTCTGAGCACTCAGAATAACGCAGAAAAAAAGGCTGAAGAGGATCGGAATTGGTTGATTCATTTTACCCTGATTGTGGTTTTACTTTGGTATTATTCTAAATGACAGTCACAAATAACAAAAATTTTGATAATCCACTAAATGATAACCGTTCGGATACATCGGATAGTTGGTGGCTGATACTTCCGGTGATCTATAGCATTGTCCTCTTTCTATACAGTCAATGGAATGCACTAACCAACCCTTTGGTCGTCAATGATGACATCGTTCAACATCTGCTCTGGCTCTACAAATACACGAATCACGATTTTATTCCGGGGGATGTTTTGGTAGATACCTCGGAACAACTCCAACCCTGGGGGTATTGGTTGTTGTGCCGCACGCTCGTGTTATTCTTTGACCCACTCATCATTTCAAAGTTTTTCCCACTTCTCCCTCTAATGTTATTGGCAACTTTTACTTTTCGGTTGTTAAACTTGCGCTACGGCGTAGCGCTGGCAATGGTGGGAGTGATCCTCATGTGCAATTTTCCGTTTGAACGTATTGTAGGGTTCAATGCCAGAGCATTCGGGTACCCGCTCGTCATGGCCTTTTTGCTTTATTTCTCCAAGCGGGAAGCCTATAACGTCAGTATAACACTGATTATCAGTGCTCTTTTTTATCCGGTTGCATTGGTAATCGGTGGGTTCATCCTGACAATGAGCCTAGTCTGGAAAAAATGCACTTCTTCAACTTACCGACTGCTAAGTCGAGCCAACTTCACTCAATTGTCCGGTCTCGCCATTGGTATTCTCATCGTTGTACTAAAATCGTGGCAAATTCAATCTTCTCCCCTCCTGGGATCCATCTTTTCAAAAAATGAATTGATGACGATGCCTGAGTTTTCACAATGGGGTCGCGTCAACTTCGAGTACGAACTGAACCCCGCACTATTCCTGAATTTCGATTGGTATTTCATTTTTCGGCTTCCCAATATCCCCTATATTGTCTGGATACTACTGGTCATTTTCATTGTCCAGCTGGTGGTACAACGAAAGATACGAGACCTGGACCTCAGCTTGATCGGCTTGCTGATTGCCGGCTACGTACTGGGGTGGATGGCACAATATTTTCTTCCGCGATTGTTCCTTCCCCAGCGCTATGTCTTTTACACTTTTGTTCCCTTTCTCTATCTGTTGATCGTTCGGGTTTTGGGCATTTTCCACAAGGCCTTTCGGCACATCGTACCCATGCTACTTATACTTGGTCTATTCCTGTATGAAGGTTGGAAAATTCGCAATCCTTACAATCTGGGACTAAAATATTACGACCAATACGAAGCGCTTTACGAAACCATCCGAGGTTTGCCGGGCAGATCTTTGATCGCCGGCCCCTTATCTGAATCGAGCCACATTCCAATGTTTTGTCAGCAGTCGGTTCTGATGAGTGCCGAAGCTTCGCATGCCATCTATTTTAAGAAGCAGCACGAAATCATGATGCCTAGAATAGCTGATTTCCTGAAGGCTTACCTCAGTAAAGACCTGGAAGAGGTCAAAACCTTTGTCCGGAAGTACGATGTAAATTACCTCTTGATCAAAAAATCATTTTTTACCACCAACAATATGTACGTCTTTCGACCCTTTATCGGCCAACTTAGGGAAGTAACCGAAGGACGCACCGCGACGGACTACGCACTTATGAACTTACCGGAAACATTGATTTTGGACATTGACGATGAATACGCGCTCGTGGATTGCAGTAAATTGTGAAGTGGTGCGACGTCATTGATAAGATTTGCATCATGATTTGAAAACAGATCTAGCGTATTCGCTTACTTTTGAGCAATCAACAAACCGTACCATGATCAAATTCTTACTCTCATTGACTTTCTTATTATTAATCACTACTGGCTGTCACGAAAAAGACCATTCGAAAGGTGCATCCGAACCGTCGGCATCCAACCGGGCGGAAAGTGAGGACAAACAAAACTTCCCGGAACAATCTAATGACCAAGTCGCTTTTCTGGACCACCTATTTCCGGCCCCGGAAAACGGCTATTTGTCCAGTGGGTATTACAAAAGGTTGGAAGGAAAACTCCATAATCTACCGGTCGTCATGCACTTGATCAAAACCAGGAAATATGAGGGTATCAGCGACCAACCTTTTGATGTGGTCAGCGGCTTCTATTTTTATGAAAAATATCAAAACCCCATTGCGTTGCTTCAATTACGTCCGGAAGTAAAAAATGACTCGGAACAAAATCTCATCCTCAGCGAACATGCCCAGGCAGAAAGTCAACAAAAATGGGTTGGGGTCCTGACCAATGACGGTATTTTTAAAGGGCAGTGGGAAGATCGGGTCACGGGAAAAAAACTGTCTTTTGAATTGAGCGAACACTACCCGGAAGGAAGCACGCGCTTCAGAGAATACCATCTTGGTCAATTTAAGGAATTTGCCCCTAGTCAGGAAGATGGTCCAAAAGCATCCTGCGACTTTTCACTCCTTTACCCCGAAAATTACGACAGTGAATTGGGCTATTCCATCATCTGGAAAATTCTTCCCCAAATTACCAATGATTCGATCACGGAATTGAATCCCCATCCGGCCGAGGCACTCCTGGCAGAAAGTTCGGCGTACTTTCAAAACCTCGAACAGCAAATCTCGGAATGGGGGATTGAAGGAATGGATCACTTCAATACCTTGTCGAATAGCGTAAAGGTGGTATGGAACCGAAATAACCGGCTCGGCCTACAATTTTTCACCTATAGCTACACTGGTGGTGCACACGGCAATTACGGCAGTAGTTTTGTGAATGTAGATTTGAATAAAGGAGGAGAAATTATCCAACTTAAAGATGTCTTTCGCCCAGGCTTTGAAAAGCCGTTGAAACTACAATTGCAGTTGGCAGCCCGCAAAACTTATGGCAACCCGATCCATGAAGTGATGACCGAACCATTCCATGAAGATAACCTGGAACCTACCGAAAACTTCTTGCTCACCGACAAAGGTATCTTGTTCAATTATGTACCCTATGAAATCGCGGCTTACGCTGTAGGAGAGGTGCAACTATTCTTGGCTTACGCAGATATGCCATCCATATTGTTGGAGTGAGGTTTTATCTAGCTTTTTGGGCATCGCATAGCGCAACAATAAGCAGCAATAACCGTAATCAATCTTACACGTGAAGGCACTATCAGAAAAACTATTTTTTTGTTCCAGATCAAAGAAAAATGCTTTACTGCCTTCACATCCTCAAGGGGTTGCGGCCTCTCTTTCTCGGCACGCTATTCTATTATTATGTAGGATCGATTACTGCTACTGAGATTCCTCGGCTACAGTTTAATAATCTCACTTTTGAAGAAGGGCTCTCCAGCAATACCACTTACCAGGTAGTTCAGGATCAGAAAGGCTTTATCTGGATTGCGACGTCCAGTGGCTTGAACAGATACGACGGAAACGGTTTCAAAGTATATACGCACAATAACATCGACAGTTTAAGCCTGAGCGATGACCATATTCGGTGCCTCTACGCCGATGACAGCGCACAATTGTGGATCGGAACATTGGGCAGCGGACTCAACAAAATGGACTTGGAAACGGGGAAGGTCACTCGCTACCTCCACAATCCGAAAGACGCCAATTCGCTTTCCAGCAATGAGATATTGACTATTTTTGAGGATAGCGAGGGCATCATTTGGATCGGCACTGAAATGGGGGTGAATGCCTTTGATCCATCGACCGATCGTTTTTACCGCTTTCTACCGGATGAACACGACGTCAATGCGCTGAGTGCAAGGGCTGTTTTGCGCATTTACGAAGATACTTATCATCGACTTTGGATTGGCACCTGGAATGGCGGACTGAATTTATTGATGCCCAATGGAGAAGGCAAGCAAGGGAGGCTCCGGGCTTCGGGATTTCGAAACTTTAGGACCTTCAATTCCGACATTCCCAATGATCACATTTGGCAGATCAAAGAAGACTGGGAAGGACGGATCTGGTTGGCCACATTTGGCGGAGGTTTGTGTTTGATGGAGAATACTTCGGATGACCCCGCACCCGGTAGTTTCGAACCGAGTTTTGCCTCATTTCGAAATATGCCCGATGTGCCAACGTCCTTGTGCGACAACGCTATATTCGACCTCGAGGTCGATGAAAATGGCTGGCTTTGGATTGCTACCGTCAACGGTTTGTCGATGCTGGACCTGGACCAGACATCGCTCCAAAATGGCCCGATCATCTCAGAACTGGTACAATTCAAGAACTTTGTACACTCCAATATCGACCCTAATAGTTTGGCATCCAATATCATCCATGATATTTTCTTCGACCAGACCGGTTTGGTTTGGTGCAGCACACTGGGCGGAATCAGCCTTCACGATCATATCGGCATTAAATTCTCGACGTCATTTAGTCCCCAGGCTGGTTATCCGGAAGTTGACATTAACGCCATCCTACCCGAAAAAGAAGATAAAATATGGTTGGCAACCGGCCGCAAAGGCGTGTTTGACTACAACCCACGAAAGGGCGACTGGACCGCGTTCGAATTTAGCCCGAATACACCGGCAGGGTTAGCGTACAATGAGTGTAACGCCTTGTATTTCGATCATTCTTCAAGAATGTGGATCGCACACCGTAACGGTTTCACAGTCTGGAACAAGATCTCTGGAAAACAAGAACATTACCTTTTAAAAGAATTGACCGAGCATGCTTTGGAAGTCTCCACCGTCAATGGTTTTTTTGAGGACAGTCAGCAACGGCTTTGGATCCTGACCGAGGGCGGGTTGGTTAAAGCGGACCTCGAAGCCAAGCAATTCGACTTTTTTCAGCACGACCCCAAAGACCCCAATAGCATATGCCACAATGGCGTTAAGGATATGGTCGAAGACAATCGCGGTCGACTTTGGATTGCCACTTACAATGGACTGGATCGGATACAGATATTAGAAGATGGTCGATTTCGGATTCGACACTATACTTCCTCTTACACCGACCCCCATTCAATCAGTTCCAACCGATTGAATTGTCTTGACTATCACAAGGGACAAATTTGGATCGGAAGTGTCAATGGTCTTATCCGGTATGTACCGGCTGAAGACCACTTCGTTAATTACCAGGAGGATCAATTGTTGTCCGACCCCGATATCGACGGCCTACAAATTGATGACCAGGGTAAAGTTTGGGGAACGACTTCCCGGGGTTTGTTCAAATTTGATCCGGATACCGAAACCTTCCAGCATTATACCGCGAGGGATGGACTTCAAAGCAACAACTTCGGACAGCGCTCCTCGTACAAGGATTCCGATGGAAAACTATTTTTCGGAGGCATTGCCGGCTACAACGGCTTTTACCCGGAAAACATTCTGCCCAATCGGCAGGTACCCAAGGTATATCTGACTCAAATCCATTTGTTCAACAAGGAATTGATATTCGATCGGGCAGTTTATGAACTGGATAACATCCGATTAAATTACAATGAAAATTTCTTGTCCTTCCATTTCACCGGTCTCAGCTTCGTTCAGCCCTATAAGAATCAATATGCTTATAAACTTGAAGGGCTGGACCAAGACTGGAACTTCGTCGGCAATAAAACCTTCGCCCGGTACCCCAATCTGGCTCCGGGTGATTATACGTTGCGGGTTAAGGCAGCAAACAACGATGGTTTTTGGAATGAAGTAGGACTGAGCTTGAAAGTAACGATCAAACCGGCGTTTTGGCAAGCAAATTGGTTCAAAGGTCTTTCCGTTTTGCTGTTGGCTTCCGGTTTATACATCTTCCTCTACATCCGCGCTCAAAACAATAAGCGCCGGGAATTTCTGCTGAGAAAGCAGGTTCGAGAAAGGACCTCTGAGTTGGAACAAAAAAACAAAGAACTGGAGAAGGCCAAAATTGCTGCGGAAGAAGGTGCCAAAGCCAAAGCCAGCTTTCTAGCGACTATGAGTCATGAGATCCGTACCCCGATGAACGGCATCATTGGTACAACAGAGTTACTGATGAACACCAAGATGAATGCCGAGCAAAGAGAGTTACTTAACATCGTTAGAAGCAGTGGAGACAACTTACTAGTCATCATCAACGATATTTTAGATTTCTCAAAGATCGAATCGGGTAAATTGAAGCTACAAGACCAAAACTTCTCCTTGCGTCATTGTGTAGAAAACATTCTGGACTTATTTGGAAAATTGGCGCGTGAAAAGGGACTGGACTTGCTGTATTATATGGAACCCGGCGTACCGGAGTGGATATGCTGTGATCAGACCAGATTGACCCAAATCTTATCCAATTTGGTCAACAATGCCATCAAATTTACCTCCAAAGGGCAAATTTATCTGAACATCAAGCGCCAATCCGACACGCAAAGCCATAGCAATCAAAAAGTACAACTCTATTTTTCCGTCAAGGACAGTGGTATCGGCATCCCGGAGGATCAGGTTTCCAAATTGTTCCAGGCATTCGAGCAGGTCGACTCCTCCTCGACCCGAAGGTACAATGGAACCGGACTTGGTTTGGCCATTTGTAGCAGGCTTTGTGAATTGATGAATGGTCGGATCTGGGTGGATAGTACACTCGGAAAAGGATCTGATTTTCAATTTACCATTATCGTTCAACAAGGAGTTGCTGAGGTCCAATTTAAACCTTCGATCCGGGAGAGAGTTGACATACTAAGCGGCAAAGAAGTGTTGATCGTCGATGACAATGAGATCAATCTACACATCCTTGGTTCTCAAACCCATCAGTTTGGCTTAATTCCCACTCTTTCCAGCGATCCGAAGGAAGCGCTTCAAATCGCAAAAAAGAAATCATTCGATCTCTTTATACTCGACTATATGATGCCTTTGATGAATGGAAGACTGTTGGCCAAGAAAATCAGACAAATCTCTGCCCATCCGATTCTTGTGCTGAGCTCGGCAATGTGGTCGCCGGAACCCCATGATCGAGCCTACATAGACCGATACGCCAATAAACCGATTCGACAAAGCAGCCTGCAGCAAGCCATTATGCAATTATTGGTGAAGCAGACAGGTTCCTTTTCTCCGGTTAATCATTTGACACCGGCACACGCCATCCAAAAGGCCAAGTCTGCCGCCCATCTGCGTATTCTCGTCGCGGAAGACTACGAAATGAATCAAAAGATCATCAAACGCCTTTTTGAAAAATTGGGCTGTCAAATTACCATTGCTGAAGACGGTATTGAAGCCGTAGCAATGGTGCAACAAACGCAGTATGATCTGGTATTTATGGACATCCAAATGCCCAAGATGGACGGACTGGAAGCAACGCAGAAAATACGCACACTGAATTTATCCACCCAGCCCATCATCATTGCCTTGACTGCAAATGCCTTGGAAGAAGACCAAAAACGCTGTTTGGAGCAAGGTATGAATGACTATTTGACCAAACCCATCAAGGCCAAGGACCTCAGAAATGCGCTTGAAAAATGGAGTCAGCACATTTTTAGTACCTGATGATGACGCTGAGAATACTTATCTTTAGTATACTCAGCAAAAGCTCATCACTATGAAAGTCATCATTTCCCTCCTTTGCTCCCTTTTTTGGGTTTCCGTAGGTATTGCTCAACATCATTCGGATCACGCCGATTCCAATCTGGTCACCGGAGTAGAACCGCAACCATTGCTGGCACAGGCACTCCGGATAGCCGAGGCACTTTCCTTCATTGGCAACGCTTTGCCAAGGGAGGCCTCCGACCAATTACAACGTTTACAGACCAAGGCTTACAACGAAAAGACGGTAAAGGCCATACAAGAAATTCTCGACCCATTCACGTTGGCTCACATCGACATCAATCCTGAATCCAGGGTCAAGGTAAGACCGGGCCAGGCCCAGCCGATTTTGATTCAGGAAGGATGGACGTCCTATCTGCTTAAAATTCACAATGAAGCCAATATTACGGCACAACTCATTCCGGAAAGCCCCAATGCACTCCCCATTCTACATCGATCGACCGGCGCCCACCGGATGAAGGAGAGACACAAGTTATCCGATGGTCAATTGGACAACCAATTTTTGGAAATGACAATGTATCACGGAAGGCCTTTGAAAGCCAATCTCTCCGGGTTGGAACTAGAGTACGCTGTCATCCAATTGTACACCAAAGAGCGAGGTAAACGCGAAATAAAATTGGGCTTCAATGTCGGCCAAGGCAGTCAGGATATAGGATTTCGGAATACCATCGACTTATTGTTTGAGATTAAGCCCTCAGTCAAGGTTATTCTTCAGCCTTTAGACGAGATCGGTCAGCCAACCATGGCTTCCTTTGTCATTACGGATGGGGTTGACCGTTTTGCCGGCCCGGAATTGGAGGGAGGGGGCATTAACTATCGAAATGCAATGGCTCGTTCAACACACTGGAAAGAAGGAATGCGGAATCAGAAAAAGCCGGCCCTGTCCGCCAAGAACCGACTTACTGGAATATATCCCCTACCAGCCCGGCGGGTTGCCGACAAAGATGAATATCCCGATTTTTTCTTTCAACCTCAGGTCTACCGTTACTACGGCGAACACGTTTTTTTACCGGTAGGTACCTATAACATCACTTTCGGCAGGGGGCCGGAATACCATACACAACAAAAAAAACTAGTCGTTCCGGAAGGAGTCGATTCATTAGAAGTCTCTTTTCAATTGCAGCGATGGATCCATATGGCGGAGCTCGGATGGTACAGCGGAGATCACCATATTCATGCCTCCGGATGTTCTCATTATGAAAGCCCCGAAGAAGGGGTATTACCAGAGCATATGTGGCGGCAGGTCATCGGAGAAGACCTCAATATGGGTAACAACCTAACCTGGGGACCAAGTTGGTATCACCAGAAGCAGTACTTCACGGGCCAGGTTCATCCGCTTTCCGATCGCACAAACATCCTTCGCTATGACGTTGAAGTATCGGGTTTCCCATCTTCCCATGCCGGGCACATCGTGCTGCTCAATTTGAAGGAGGATGATTATCCTGGTACAACTACTATTGAACAATGGCCAACCTGGACCCTTCCCGTATTGCAGTGGGCTAAAGATCAGGGGGGAATAACGGCCTATGCACATTCCGGTTGGGGGCTCGAACCAATGACTCCAACGGCAGATATCCCCAATTACGTTCTGCCAAAAATGGATGGCATCGGCGCCAACGAGTATGTAGTAACGGTGACCCACGGGTTGATCGACTTTTATTCTGCAGGCGATACCCCCATTCCTGCCGAACTCAATATGTGGTACCACACGCTGAATTGCGGTTTTCGTACTCGAATTAGTGGCGAAACCGATTTTCCTTGTATTTCTGACGAACGAGTTGGCAGAGCGAGGATTTATGCCCAATTGGAAGAAGGGCTGGACTTCGATGCCTACATGGATGCCATTGTCAAGGGAAGAAGTTATGTATCAGACGGTTACTCGCATTTGATTGATTTCTCGGTCAACGGGCAAATGTTGGGTCAGGGAGAAAGCACTTTATCTCTGGATAGCCCATCGAATCTGGGCATATCGGTAAAAGCGGCTGCTTTTCTTCCGGTCGACCAAGATGAAGTGGGAGCTACCATTGCCGGACTATCTCCCTATCAATCGCCTTATTGGCACATTGAAAGATCCCGGGTTGGTATTTCCAGAAAAGTCATGGTTGAGTTGATCGTCAATGGTCATGCAGTAGCCAAGCGAACCATCGAGGCCGATGGAGCATGGCAGCAGTTGACTTTTGACTATGACCTGGAAGAGTCGAGTTGGTTAGCCTTCCGCATTTACGGTAGCTCCCATACTAATCCCATTTTTGTTGAATTGGACAATCAGCCGGTTCGCCAAAAGCAGAGCGCAGAGTGGTGTCGAGCGGCAGTAGATCAGTGCTGGAAAATGAAAGTACCCAATTTTCGTGACGAAGAATTGGAAGCGGCGCAAAAGGGATATGAATTTGCCCGTCAATTTTACGATCAACTGATTAAGTAATTCACCGGGAAAATTCCCCGCTTTACCAAAAAACGAAGAATAACTACCAAAAAACGAAAAGGGCGGTAATGGGCTTCCTTTTCGGCTACATTTGTATTCGTAAGCAGCAAATAAACACAAAAACGAAAGCACACTGTGAAACACCAGAAACAAACAACTGAGAACAGCACTAAAATTTGACAATCCATCAGCTAATAATAAAAATCCTAGTAGATGAAAAAATTAAGCTCTATACTCACAAACATCTTTTTTCCATCCTTCATTCTACAACGGAAGCCCATGATCGTGAACCGGAGATATAGGAAGGGATTCCGGAATCATTAGACGGACAATTAATGGATATATATGTATGTATTTGCGGGGTGCGATCGAGACGCATCCCGCTTTTTCGTTTAGAATACTGCTAATATCCTATTCAAAGATCACTTGTTTCTCCAGAGTTTCTTCTCCTCTTTTGACCACTACTTTTGTTTTATCTCCGATCTTGAATTTGCTCAACCCTTCCATATAGTCATAAATGTCTTTGACTTCGATGTCCCCAATTTTGATTAGGATATCACCACCTTCCAAAGCTGCTTTTTGCGCCGGCCGATCATTGAGGACTCCATCTATTTTCATGCCTTCCCCTGAATAAGCATAATCAGGCAATACTCCAAGCGTAACTTTGAAAGCAGCAGCTTTACGGTCTTCACTGACGTCCTTTGTTTTTGTGAATTCAATTTTGCCATTGTCATCCAAATCCTCAATCAGTGCAATGATGAAAGAAGTCACGTCCAGTAAGCCATCGAAATTCACCAGGTAGGCATCATCGGCCGGTTTATGGTATTGATGATGAATCCCCGTAAAGAAATGCAATACGGGAATATCCTTGAGATAGAAGGAAGTATGATCGGAAGGACCAACACCGGAGTCGGTAGTCGTAATTTTAATTCCGCCCACTTCAATAGCTTCCAGAACGGGTTTCCAAATTGGGGAAGTACCGGCGCCGTTAATCACTAAAGATTTTTCGTCATTCAATCGGCCGATCATATCCATATTGAGCATATAATTGACCTTGTCGAGATCGACCACCGGCTCATTGACAAAGGCCTTAGAACCAAATAAGCCCAATTCTTCTCCGGAGAAGGCCAAAAATAGATAATTATTGGCCTTAGCTTTCTCCGAGGACTTCAGGTGCCGGGCAATTCTGATTAATCCCGCCACTCCACTGGCGTTATCATCCGCGCCATTGTGGATGGCTGCTGGCCCAGCGTGCAAAGAGCCCGGACCGCCCATGCCGATGTGGTCGTAATGAGCTCCAATCACCACGGTGGTCGCTGCCCCATTATCGATCATTCCTAAAACATTTCGTCCTGTTTGTTCCTGCTGCCCGCCCGTGGCATGCGGATTACTGTTGTAATTGAAAAACTGATACCAGGTTCCCCCGTCACCAGCAGGCGTCAACCCAATATCCTCAAACCGACGGGCTACGTATGCGGCCGCCAACTTCTCGTACTCCGTCCCGGTCTGACGTCCCTGTAAAAAGTCCGAAGACAAGTAAACAACATCAACCCTTAGGTCGTGCAGAATTTTCTGCTGATTCTGGCCGTATAACCAGGAACAGCAACCTAAAAGGAGCGCAAGTATTTTATTGATCTTATTCATATTTTTAAACTTTGGTTAACTATGGTTGCTATGGCTTCCTTGGCTTCTTTGGCTTCTTTGGCTTCTATAGCTTCTTTGGCAACTAATAGAAACAATAGCACAAAAATACCTCCGTCCATCAATCATTTCCAACCTTTTCCCGGACAAAAATCCAAGCCAATGCAGAAACGCCCAATACAATGGTGCAAATGAGAAAAGCAATACTCTTGTCTTCAGCGGCCCCCACAAACTCTCCTACACCCAAACTAGCTACCAGCTGCGGCAAGACAACGGATAGGTTGAATAGGCCCATGTAGAGCCCCATTTTCGATTGATCGACTTGTTGAGACATAATGGCAAAAGGTAAACTGATGGTAGCGGCCCAACCGACTCCCAAGACCCCCATGAAGAGGTAAATAGCCCATGCGCTGGTGCCAAATAGCCAAATACCCGCATATCCCAGAGACATGATGGCAATGCAGTGCAGATGGGTCTTAACCCGGCCAATTTTGCGGGTCATTGGTTCCAGAACGAATGCCGGAAGGACGGCTCCTACTGCATTCAATATGAGAAATGAAATCGATACGACCCTTCCCATGTCCAGATCAGACAAGTCGGGCAAACGGTACTGGACGTAGGAGAACATGTAAATAAACATCGTTTGCACACCAATCCAGGTAAAAGAATGCGCGGCCAGCACCTTCCGGAATCCAACTAGGCCAGCTTCCGATTCACTCAATCCCTCTTCCTTGCGAGTCAAAGTGTAAGTGACGAGGATCGTAGTGAGAAACAAACAGAGATACTCTACCCAATAGGATGTTCGCTCGATTTCCATTAATCGGACGGTCATGCCATAAATGGCATAAATCAGAAAACCCCACAGCGGAAGAATGTCCATCAGGATTTCTGTAATAGACTTTCTTCTGGTATCTGCCACTTTTTTTTCCTCCTGAAGATCTCTAGGTTCCGAAATAAAGAACGGAGGTATTACAGCGAGCAGCAACACCAATCCTGCACCCACATAAATCAATACATAATTGTTCCAAACTGCACCAATTACGTAGGCCAACATCCCAAAAGTACCGGAGATGCTTTGCATCCAGGTATACCCCTTCGTTCGCGATTCCCCTTCCGGCGTTACATCGGCAATAATAGATCGCGTTGGATTGAAGCCTACATTAATGGAGAGGTCCAGCATGAGTGCGACGGCAATCGCAACTCCGAGAATTCCCTCGATGCCTAAAGTCGATGAAATGACATCAATACTTGGTAGCGCAAGTAAACTGAGCGCAGCCAAGATACCGCCAATGAGGATGAATGGGCGTCGTCGTCCATTCCAAAACCAGACCTGATCACTGATAACGCCAAATATGATTTGACCAAAAATCCCTGCGATGGGGCCAGCCGCCCACACCAGGCCAATGTCCTCAATGGACAGCGCGTATTTGGTGCTTAAGATCCAACTCAATGCAGAAATTTGAACGGAAAGTGCAAAGCCCATTGCCGTAGCGGGAAAACTGAGTAAGATGTAGAATACGTTGGTTAGTCGTTTTTGAATTGAGAGCATGATCATTTGATTGAGTGAAATACAGGAGTCCTTCCATAAGGATGGACCGCACAAACAAAAAGCCTGGCTAAGTCCGCCAGGCTTCTTAAAAATTACATCAATAAAGTTAGAAAATTAGGAGTTTTTCAGTGAAAGTGGGGGTCCTTAATGTCATTTTAATAATATCGGCCTCACTTCATTAGGCCTTCGTTAGAACAGTTAATTGATAATGGCTCGCTCCTTGGACTTAATTCGGCAGCAAAGGTTTAATGAAGCGCCCAGGGATACCATAAAGGGCTATGAAGAACTCCCGAAAAAATCTCGGAGAAGTGACCAGAGACCATCGATTTAATTCTGAAATAAAATGATGGCAGAATTGGCAGCAAGATTAAAAGTAGCGTCTTGATGAACCCTGAAACCAGTGGAGGAAATCTTTTCGTTTTCCAATGCAACCTTCCACGTACCCTCGGGTAAGTCGAGGGCTTTGGAATCCGGTCCTCCATTGTAAGCCACTAATATTTTTTCCCATGGGTCGCCATTAGCATGATCATTAAGGGTAAATGCGACCAATTGCTCCTCGAGGTCTTCCAGAAATACCAAATGTTTTTGCACGAGTTCGGTCGTTTGCATACGGAATGCGGGATGATCCCTTCTCAATGCGATCAATTCTTTGACGAAGAGGAATGCATCCCGATGGGTGGTCTTGCGCGACCAATCCAGTCGATTGATCTCATCCGGTGACTTGTAAGAGTTTTCCTCTCCTTGTTTGGTACGTAACATCTCGGTTCCGGCATGTAAAAAAGGTATGCCCTGGGAAGTAAGTACTATGGTCAGAGCAAGAAGATGGATCTTTTTTCGGGTCGATTCATCAGCTTCAGGAGTATTGATCTCCAATCGATCCCACAGGGTATGATTGTCGTGGCAGGAGGCATAAGAAATGGTTTGAATGGGATGTTTAGCCCATGCTGATTTAGAGTAATTCACCTTGCTGTAATCCACTTGGGGATGTGAAGTAGAAGCGACAACACCAAATTTAATGCTTTCTGCTAGGTCTGCTTGCCCACTGATAAAGCCCTTCTGTTCGGGTGTAAAAACATGGCCGCGAATTCCATCTCTGATGTCGTCACTAAAAGCGGCAATGCCATTCATTTGTTTGGTGTTTGCCTTCAGGGCTCTCTCGGCATCGGGCAGGGGGCTTGCTCCGGCGGTCCATCCTTCTCCGTACAAAAGAATCGTCGAATCTATCTGGTGTAATTCCCGGCTGATCAAATTCATCGTTTCCAAATCGTGGATGCCCATCAGGTCGAAACGAAAGCCATCTACATGATATTCCTCTACCCAGTATTTGACGGACTCTAACATAAACTTCCGGAACATCGGTCGTTCCGAAGCTGTTTCGTTACCACAAGCCGATGCATCCGAAAAGCCCCCTGATTCGTTCTGCCGGTAATAATAGCCCGGCACCAGTTGATTAAAATTTGAAGTTTCGTTTTCGTAGGTGTGATTGTAAACCACATCCATAATGACCCGTAATCCTTGCTCGTGAAGCGTTTTCACCATTTGTTTAAACTCGCGAATACGCACCCGACCATCATATGGATCCGTAGCATAACTGCCTTCCGGGATATTGTAGTTTTGGGGATCGTAGCCCCAATTGAATTGCGGCGTATCTAATTGACTTTCATCGACCGATTTATAATCGTAAGAAGGCAACAGATGAATGTGGGTCACCCCTAGTTCTTTTATATGATCGAGGCCAGTCTTTTCTCCGTTCGGAGCGCGCGTTCCTCGTTCCGTCAGTCCCAGGAATTTACCGCGTTGCTCGATGCCGGAATTGGGATCCATGGAGAGATCCCGGACGTGCAACTCGTATATAACCGCATCGGTCCACGAATTCAAGGGAGGGCGCTGATCTGCTTCCCAACCATCCGGGTTGGTCGCGGCCAGATCAATGACCATCCCTCTTTGCCCATTTACGCCAACGGCTTTGGCATAGGGATCTGGTACTTCCATTGACCATTCTCCTCCAATATTTGCTTTGAAAGTATAGTACTTCCCAAGCAAGTCTCCTTGGGCGGTAGCGTGCCAGACACCATCCTCTCCTTTCTTCATGGACAACTCCTCCGTTGCTTTTCCGCCCTGTCCTGCGTCATAGATCGACAACGTCATTTGGTCGGCACTGGGCGACCACACTTTGAATTGTGTCGCTTCTTTTTGATAGGTCAACCCCAAGTCCGTACCACGATATACGGGATAGTCTGAATAAGCTAGCTGTTCTGTCGGCATAGTCTGACACGAGTAAATGGAAATAGACGTTAGCAATAAGATCCACTTTAGTATTGACATCATTTTCCCCGGTTTTCAAAACCGTGAATCTACACTTTACGGACCAAAAAACGATGGATTCTATTCCCTTTAATCAAATCAGCGGAACCGAAATTGATAGCTCATCCCTCCCCCCAGGGCATCCATTCCCATGAAAGACAAATTCAGACATAGTCTTTCATCCAACAGCATGGTCTTCAAGCCTGCATTTAGCCGTTCGGAATCATACTCTATGACGGCCGCCAGGAACCTCCAGGAAGCAGTAATGCCTCCAAATGGTCCATTTAAGTAACTGCGTCGGTTGTCCGTAAAATTTCGCCCATATCCCAAATTCGTCTGCAACGACCAATCAGTGTTAATGGAAATGGATTTTGAAGCTACGATGTATGATGCGGGATGCTGGGCGATGCCAAACGCATCGTGTGCACCGACGACAAGGGACGGCAGGTATTTCCTTTCTTTCAGTAAGCGTAATCGCAAATAAATGGAGCGATCGCCAATGCCAAATTCATTCTTCGAACCAACCGGCTTAGTGACCCGTACCGTGGTTTCCAGGAAAGGCAAGAAGGCAATATTGGCGAAGAAAACTTTATCGCCGCGATCTCGCCAATCCACCAGAGCATAATCAGCAGGGGTATAACTTGTACCCAGGCTCAATGTACGATCCTTCGAAAGGTATGCCGAGGGAGTATGGATCAATCCGGTATTGCCGAGGGCAGCCAACTGGGACGTCCAGTCATACTTACCAGAGCCCGCTTGTTGCCCCTTTAGGCTAGTGAAGGACAGACCAACGAGCAGGCAGTAAAATAAATGTTTCATAACCATTGATTAGGAGTATTCATTTGCTCAATTACAACCCTGGTGACAAGGGGTATCCGTTGGGCATGGAAAGTTATTAACGTCAATTTCCAAACTTTCAAATTGGCTGACTTCAAACTCGATGGCATCATTCGCAATGTTTCCGGTAATAATCCGGTTACGGGTATTGACGATCACTTGTTCTACGTCACATTTTTCGATCATAATATTCGCTTCGGCAGTACCGCTCGGTAAAGTATAGGTCGTGATGATGGTATTACCGTTTTGGACTACGTCGATGCTTTCGTAATCGCCAGATTGCTGAGATGGCAAATTGTAATTAGTGGTCAAATAACTCTGCAACAAGGCATTCAGCAAGGGAACAGAAGGCACGCTATTGTCGGGAATATTGAACGTAAAGCTGGTAACGATCTGAGGTTGAAAGTTGGAGGCCAGATCCTGGGTAAAGAAGCCATCGCAATCGCAATTGGTGAATAATTCGCTGATTACGGTTTGACCGGTTACGATATCATTCACTTCGATCTCAGTTGCCGCCGACTCAACTTTCAGCATTCCAAAGGAGAAATGAGACACTTCCAACGCTACCTTATTCGTCGAAGCGTTATAGGAGATATTGGCACTTCTATCTACTTCCCACTCGTTAGAAGTCGTATCAGAAGATGAAACCGGGTTTTCATTGGTGTTTAAGGTGTAGTAAGTCAAGATATCGGTTTCGCTGATGGGAAAATCCGGCGTAAATGTCAATACCAGCGGCGGATCGAAGGTGGCTCCCTCTGGAGAAAAGGCAAACCTTTTTGCAATGACTCCTGCTTCAGCTGCTGCATCCGCAAAGCTACCGAGATAAGTATCGGGATTCAGCGGAACGACAGCAATATCCGTTTGGCCGTTCACGGCTCCTTGCGGCACCATGACATCTACAGAATCAACGATCCGAATCGTATCCAAAACGCCATCGCTATCGAGGTCGCCAAGAATGCTGACCGTATCCACAGAAGTAAAACTGGAGCCGTTCTCGTCGACCGACGTAGCCATGGTTTCCGGAGTCATTACGAAGTCGATCTCGACCGTCGTTTTCGAATTCACACAATCCCCGGCGTCGATGTAATCATTGAATAGTATTTCGAAAGTGGAAAACTCGTAGCCTTCTTTTAAAACCTGGATTACTTTTTTATCCTCCATTAATTCCTGAATGGCATTAACTTTGAGTCGAAATTCTCCCTCGTCATTAGTAAAAATGCTGATGAAATCGATGCGAATCTCTGCATCCGGTATACCGATTCTGGTATCGGGATCTACTACGGTTCCCAGGAAAAAGATGTCACAAAATTCTTCGTCCTGATTTCTGAAGTCGGAGAATTCGTCGGTCGGTTTGGTCACCGGATTATCTACCTTTTCCCGCTTACACGCTACAAAAATCAGTATACATGCAATCAAGGAAATTGCTTTCCTTATGGTCAAGAGTCTCATTTTCATTTTTTTTATTATGAACAATTATGATTTATCTACTTAATCACGGTGTTTGTTCTTAGTCAATTGATTGTTGATAAAGCCGGGAGCGAGATGATGGAAAAAGTCATCGAAGTGCTCGCCGGTCCGATAATTGGGTAAGTAGTTTTGTGTTGCCTGGTAGGTGTATTGGAAATAGGATGAAGGTTTGATCTGAAAACGCCTGGGCTTGAAATACTTTGCCGGGAACAACGGCACGGAGATTCGAAAGCCGTAATTACTCCCTTCCCGCATTTTAACGGCGTAGAAGCCCAGGTCCATCTCATTAAACTGGCGGGTAACACCGATACGAACGGCATCTTTATAGATCAAAAATCGCCCGAATTCAATGTCGATGATCAGGTCAAATGGATTGTAACGATAGGAAACAGCCCCACTATAGTCCCAATAGTCAATGTCGGAAAATTGCCACCCTTTCAGGGGTCTGTCGTAACCAATTCGCCGGGGATAAGAAGCGTAGCCCGTAAAACCAGCCTTGGCACGAATCAACAAGTCTCCGTTCAGAAAAAATTTGCCAAGAGTACCGTTGAATCCATAATTGTATTCGGTAAAATATCCCACGGTCAAGCTTGAGAAAGCATTGAAGGGAAGTCGAAAGACTTGATTGAATGTCAATAGGCCAGGGCGAACCATTTGTTCGTCGGCGAAGTTGAATTCGTCGGATATTGGAACGACTCCCTGCAAACGGAGTCGACTGCCTTTCCATAGGTAAATATTGGCGGCCGGTAATAGGTTAATTTGATGAACAACGGGATCGGGAAACCCACCTAGTCCCAGTTTCACCTCAGGCTCTATTTCAATTTCGACCCGGTACTGCCCGCTGTTGGCCAGCGCCGATTTTCTGACCTCCGGGTCAAGTTGGTTTACCGCCCGAGAAACTTCCTGGACGACTGCACTTTGTTGAGAGAGGCCCGACGAACCCGATTTCTCGAGATTGTCGACCACCCAGCGAATTGTATTGATGGGGATACCACGCTTTCGAATGACCAAAACAACTTCCTCAATCCCCTCCAGCGGTACTTCGTTCAAAATCGCAGATACTTGTTCTAAAGCCTTCGGAAGAAACCGATAAACCCTATTCTCAAAATTGATCCATAATCTTTGGTCGGAAACCTTTGCGGAGAGATTTTGAAAGCCCGTCTCCCTCAACCCGAGTACGACTGCCTTTTCGAGCTGGGAAAAACCAGAAGGGCCGACGGTTTTCTGATCCTGAGCGGAAAGATCGTTGGGAAACAGGCATAGCAATGCCAGTAGTGAACTCGCAATTAATTTCACGTTGCACATGAGGATGTGGTTTTAAGACAATTATTGTTGACCGAAATGCCCTAAACATCGGCTTAGAGCAAGTTTCCCTCTTAACTTACTGGTACTGGCTTAATTTTTTGAAATTCCCTGATTGATAAGCAAAAACACAAATAACCAAGCAGACATGATGAATACTTAGTCATTCAAAAGCGAGATTATTAGGAATGTGAATGATGGTGGATAATATTAGCCTACATTTTTATAAGCATTTTCCATATGTAAAGATACGAGGATTTAATTAATATTACTGAAAAAATGACCATACTTTTAAAAAAATTGTAATCTGACTCCTGAAAATTATCGTAGGGAAGCGTCCAGGGAAAACAAAAAAATTATCGCACCCTGCTGTCCAGGAGTTTGGAAAAGCCTACTTTTATGTGGCGGTGAGTCCGCAGGGCAGATCCCCTCTTACAATTTTCATAACGACACAATCAACGACCTTATGATCCATGTATTAGCCAGTATTAAAGTCAAGGAGGAACACCGGGAAAAATTCATCGAAATCTTTAAGTCCAACGTGCCAAAAGTGCTTGCAGAGGCGGGTTGCATTGAGTACGCTCCGACCATTGACTTTGAATCGGGTGTGCCCGCTCAGGAACTGGATTCGAACACGGTAACCATCATTGAGAAATGGGAATCTTTTGATCATTTAAAAGCGCATTTTGTAGCACCGCACATGTTAACTTACCGAACACAAGTAGAAGGTATGGTAGAGCACGTTGCTCTAAAAATATTAAAACCTGCTTAAGAAGCTTTGTACACCAGCTAGCCAGTCTTGTTCACTGTTGATCAGATAATTCTCGTGTCCGGAGTTTGGCAAAGATACCAGTACTTTTTCTCCCGACAACCGTTCATAAATGGCATTTATCTCCGCTTCGGTTACTCTTTGATCTTTTGATCCATACATTAGCAGCGTCGGAAGGTTGACCTTCCCGGCGTATAAAATGGGGTTGTGTTGAAAAGCATTGAATCCATTTTGCAATCCACCATAAAACAACAACAATTCGGCAAATGGGAAGGACGGTATTTTCATCGCCTCGAATCGTTTGCGTACTGTGGCCTTCATTGTTCCGAAAGGGCATTCCAGTATGATCTTGTTCGGAGTGATGTGGTACTCAGCAACCGCCCGGAGGATGGCCACCGCCCCCATGGAAGATCCGAAGAGGATTACCTCCTGGTCTGGGTATCTTTGCGCCGCATATTCCAGGGACCGTTTCACATCCAAGCTTTCCTTGTATCCAATGGTGGTACGGTTCCCTTCAGATCCTCCCCCTCCCTGAAAATCCATCAAAAGAGTGGAATAGCCCATCCGATTAAAAGCTGTTCCATAAGACAGATTTCCAGATTTACTGCCGGTATATCCGTGAAATAAGACCACGATCCCTTTGGCGTTTTCCTTCTCAATTAGCCACCCCTCAAGTCGCTGGTAACTCTGTAGTTCAATGGTTTCGAAAGGGGGTTTTGGGGTGGTAGTGTTGACTGGCCTTGGATTCTCAATTCCACAAAGGAGGACTTTCATTTTTTCTACTAATGATAGCTCCTCCGGTTTTTTGCGGGCACTACTACTGTCTGAAAAATGGGTAAACTGATAGGCGTGATTGTAAGCTGCGACATTGACCATGGCGAACAGCGACAGTAAAATCCAGTACGGTTTTCGAAAACGCAATTTTAATCCCATTCCCATCTTTCATAAATTAATACTCCTGCCAAATAATGTAAAAATCATGAAAAGTAAAATTGTCTCGATTCATAGTCATTTGATCATAAATGATAGAATCGTACGCCCTAAATACCAGGAAGAAAAACACTAGACATCCGATAAAAGTATCGTTTTCCGCTACAATTCTACAAACTTGAAAGAAACATTCATCGGAATTTTGTTGAAAAAAAAATGATGATGAGATCCGTGAAATGGACTGGCGTATATCCTGCCGTCACCACAAAATTCACCAAAGAAGGCGACCTGGACATACCAATTTTCTTAGACAACATTGCTTACCAGGTAGCGGCTGGAATAGATGGCGTTATCATCGGCGGTTCTTTGGGGGAAAGCAGCACCATTTCCCATCGGGAACGCCTGGCTTTAGCAAAGGCAGCATTAGATCGTTTCGGGCATCAGATTGACATTGTACTCAACGTAGCAGAAGGCTCGACCAAAGATGCTATTGACCTGGTAAAGGCAGCCGAGTCGCTGGGTATTCATGGTTTGATGCTTTTGCCACCAATGATGTATAAGCCAACCGAACGGGAAGTTGTCATTTATATACGGGAGGTTGCCGAATGTACCCGATTGCCAATCCTATTGTACAATAATCCGATCGATTATAAAGTAGAGATTTCATTGGCAATTTTCGAACAGCTCATCGACCTCAAAAACATCCAGGCGGTAAAGGAGAGCACACGGGATGTATCCAATGTAACTCGGATGCGCAATCGATTTGGAGATCGATTTAAAATTCTCTGTGGCGTCGATACCCTGGCCATGGAGGAATTACTGATGGGTGCCGATGGCTGGGTCGCTGGGCTGGTAGATGCTTTTCCACGCGAGACCGTGGCCATTTATCGGTTGGTAAAGGCCGGTAAGATCAGCGAAGCAAGAATGATCTATCGATGGTTTCTGCCGATTCTCGAACTGGATATTAGTCCGCAGTTGGTACAAAACATCAAGCTAGCAGAAGCTTTGAACGGCATTGGGACAGAATACGTCCGGCCTCCGCGTCAGGTATTGGTAGGTCAGGAAAGAGAGCGGGTCATGGCAATCTTAGAAAGAGGTTTGACCAACCGTCCTACCTTGCCCAACTACCTGGAACTAGAGATCTATCCGGCGCCGCAGCAGATTTGAACCACACTCTAAGTCAGAACAAAAATGAGAAAGACTTTTTACTGCATCGACGCTCATACCTGTGGCAATCCGGTCCGGTTGATAGCAGGTGGAGGACCACTACTTCAGGGGATGAATATGATGGAAAAACGCCTACATTTCCTGCGGGAGTACGACTGGATCCGCAAGGGATTGATGTATGAGCCGCGCGGACACGATATGATGTCAGGTTCAATCCTTTATCCACCATCTGATGAGCAAAATGACATTGGGGTTTTATTTATTGAGACCAGTGGCTGTCTGCCCATGTGTGGGCACGGCACCATTGGCAGCGTTACAGTCATGCTGGAAGAAGGAATGGTTCAACCCAAAAAACCGGGGCACCTTCGCTTGGAAACACCAGCGGGATTGGTCGAAGTAACCTACACCATGAAGGCACAGAAAGTCCAATCGGTTCGGTTGACCAACATTCCGTCTTTTCTCTACCAACAAGACCTAACGGTCCATTGCCCTGATCTTGGAGATCTAAAAATTGATGTGGCCTACGGAGGTAATTTTTACGCCATTGTGGAGCTACAGAAAAATTTCAAGGGCATCCATCATTACACTGCGGACCAACTGATCCGGTGGAGCCGTCTGGTGCGCCAAAAGCTAAATCAGGCACACCGGTTCCAACATCCACTAGCTCCAGATATCCAGGGGTTATCCCATGTTCTGTGGGTTGGCTTGCCCACTTCATCCGACTCAGATGGTAGCAATGCCGTCTTTTACGGAGACAAAGCCATCGATCGGTCTCCTTGCGGGACCGGCACTTCGGCCAGAATGGCTCAACTTTTCACAAAAGGCCTGCTCAAAGTTGGTGACCAATTCGTTCATGAGAGCTATATTGGCTCACAGTTCATCGGCAAGGTAGAAGCAGCGACCGA
>JANQRV010000534.1 GCA_028284395.1 Saprospiraceae bacterium | reverse complement strand
TTGACCGATTTTAATCAACCAATACCGATGCGGGGCAGCAAACTGGATGTCTGGGAAGGGGGGATTCATGTACCGGGTTTTGCGAATTGGCCGGGTCATATTACCCCCAAAAAGGTCTTTGATGCGGTCCACGTCGTAGATTGGTTTCCCACCCTGGCCAAGTTAGTTAATTACGAACCCCAAGACACCATTCATTTGGACGGAACGGATCTCTCACCGGTCCTGTTTGCAGATGATCAACTGAAGGAAAGGGACTTGTATTGGCTCTGGAATACGAAAGCCAACCGTTGGGCCCTTCGAAAGGGTAAGTGGAAAATTGTCAAATATGGTGCTGAAGAGCCTGCAAGTGCTGAAGACTGGGAACTCTTTAATCTGGAGGAAGATCCCAGGGAGGAAAGTGATCTTTCTGCAACTCAAAAAGGCATCCGTAACGAATTGCACGCCTTATTTTTAAAGCAACGTGCTCAAGACAAGAAATTGAATTATTGATTTTATTACATAGTCTAAAGCAGTGCAACCCATCAGTGAACATTTTCCCATTCACCAATTCATACTGTATTAATACTTATTTCCACCTCGGAAAATTGGCATTGCCGTTTCATTGTCTCTTTATTTGTGCTATTACTCAGTAAAAAGTCATACAATGAAAAACACCGCTCTCCTTCCCTTGTTTCTCCTCACACAAACCTTTATTTTCGGCCAGAGTCGGAGTGAAATACAGAAGTCCTTCACTTTTTCCAATAACACCGATGTTGAAGAAATCAAACTCACACTATCATCCGACACAAAGGACATTTGGTTTCATTTTTCCGGAAAAGCAATGGCGGGACAATTAAATGTAGCCATTTTTGACCCTAACGAAAAAAGAGAAGGAGGCTTTCAATTGGAGGCTTATCAAAAGGAGGTTAGTGGTTCTAAAAAAGACAAACCCGTAGAAAAATACCCACACTCCTATTCCATTACCGGCAACAGCAAAACTACGGCGCTGGGATCGATGAACAAAACCGTAACCAGGCCCATTCCAGGAAACTGGAAAGTAGTCATTTCCAGCAAAAAGCTGGAAGGGGAACTTAGAATTAAAATTTTACAGACAAGCGAAAAATAAATTTCACCAGATTTGAAGTTCCTAGCTATCAGCCTCCTCGTAGCATGGCCTTTGGGCGCAGCAGGTCAATATACGATCAGCGGCCAGATCGACCTGGATAGTACCTGGGAGAAGGAAGTTTACCTGTCAGTGATCCCAGCACTCGGAGATTTGTACCGCTGTTCTCCACATTTGATTGTGGCCAAAGCGGCGGTTCTAGAGGATGGATCTTTTACTATTGAAGGAGATGTTTTTCCCGATCAGCCTCATATTGTTCGTCTACATGTCAATAAAAAACACGACCCGGTGGCTACACTGATCATCGGAGGACAAAATGAGAATCATTGCTTTTTGGTCTTAAGCCGAAATGCGCAGCTTCAGTTAAAAGAGGGTCAATCAGGATTGTTCGATCATTTCAATGTCATCGGGGATCCCACCAACGAGGCATTGTATTCATTGGATTCGACCATACAATACTTTGCCGTACTCGACACGGCTTTTTCCTACATTAACTACAAAAATATGGTAAAAGCAGAGCAAGCCAAGACCCTCTTGAACTATGCCGATACGACCCAGTTTCTACTGGCAGCACTGTATGCCATTGATGCCGCCGACTGGGGTGCTAACCGCGAGGAAATACAACGGGCCAGAGTGAAGGTAACCGACCGGTTCCCGGCACACCCTTATCTCAGCAAAGCCGGACGAAGCGGCCTCACCAAATTACCATACCTACAACTATCCGCCGGTTTTCTATTGCTGTTGTCTTTAATGACAGGGCTTTACTTCTTTCTGAATAAACGGCGGTCCCCGGCCCTGAAGCGGCTTTCGGTACAAGAGAAAAAGATCCTGGCTTTTCTACAGGAAGGGAAAACCAACAAAGAAATTGCCCACCAACTGCACATCGAGCTCACGACCGTGAAAAGTCATGTGTACAATATTTACAAGAAATTGAAAATTTCCTCCAGAAAGGATGTGGGAAAATTCAAAAGATAGAATGGACAAATCAGGGTTCCTTTCAGTAGAGAATGACCATGGCTGATCTCGAAATTTCTCAGGTATCCCGCAAAGCATCCATCAAATTCGCATTGTCAGCCTTTAGTGCCTGAACACCTACGGTGAACCAGGCAATGAACAGCACCGTTACTGCAGAAAGAACAAAGAACCACCACTCCAACTCAATCCTATAGGCGAAGCCATCTAACCAATGATTGGTTACCAGAAAACCAATCGGGAAAGCAATGAGGACGGCAACTAGGACAATTCTACTGAATTCACGGGACAGTAGCAGGAGGATCTTCCAGGTGCTAGCTCCCAGTACCTTGCGAATGCCAATCTCTTTCCTTCTCTTTTCTGCGGTAAAAGAGGCTAAGCCGAATAATCCCAGGCAAGAGATCAGAATTGCCAATCCCGCAAAGTAGCGAGACAGAACGGCTACTCTTTGTTCTGCCAGGTATTGTTGCTGGTAGGTCTCATCTAAAAATCGATAAGTAAATGTAAATCCCGGGTTGTAAGTTTCATATATTTCGCGAATGGAGGCAATGGTATTTTGGGTCTGATCACCGGAAATTCTAATCATGATCTTATTCAAACCTTGTTGGGCTGAAAACAGCACCATGAAAAGTGGCCCAACCTCTTGGTGTAGCGACTCGAAGTGGAAGTCTTTGACAACTCCAATGATTTCTTTTTCTCCCATGAAGAAATTGACTTTTTCACCAATGGGGTCTTCCATTCCCATTGCTTGAATAGCCGTTTCATTGAAAATGATGCGGTCGGCCTCCGCTCCGAATGCTTCGGAAAACGAACGACCTGTTTTCAGCTCAATATCCATGGTTTCGATGAATTCATAATCGACTCCGACAATTTCGAAGTTGATTTGATTTTCAGGGGGACTACCGGGCCACTCCATTCCCCGCATCGACCAGTTGTGGCCCACCATTCGATGAGAGGTGGCCGAAGCGTTAATAACGCCCGGGATGTTTTTGATGTTGCTGAGAAAGGGCTCCACTTCTTCCTTTAATTTGCCTTCGGCATCCAACCACAAAACGTTTTCCTTCTGAAAGCCGATGTCCTTGTTTTGAATATACCTGATCTGATGATAAGTCACTATTACGGCCACCATTAGAATGATCGTCAGTGTAAATTGGAAAGTAACCAGTCCGCGCCGGGACCAGATTTCACCTCTGCCGGCAACAGAATGGCCGCGAAAGACCTGGAGAGGTTGGAAACCGGAAAGATAGAGAGCAGGATAACTTCCCGAAATGATCCCGACTAAAAATGTGATGCCCACCAGGGGAAGGAGAAGTGTCCAGGTCCAATCGAAAAGAAGTTGTTTGCCGGTAATCTGATTAAATTGCGGTAAAGAGAGCAAGACCAATCCCAGCGCCAACGCTAAGGATATAAATGCCATTAGGAGAGATTCTCCCAGATATTGGATCATGAGCGTACCACGTCCGGCCCCAACAACTTTTTTGACCCCTATTTCAGTCATCTTTCGGGAGGCCTTCGCGGTGGATAGATTCATGAAATTGATACAGCCGATCAGCAAAATAAAGAGCGCGATGTAGGAAAACAATCGAACGTACTCTATTCGTCCGCCAACCAATTGTCCATCCTGGTATTTCCCGTGCAGATAAAGATCCGAGTAACGTTGAACAAATGGTATCCGGGATAATTCCTCACCGTTGGTACGGCTTTTGGCAAACCCCAATAATTTTTGGTTGAACTGCTCTACATCCGTATCGGGCTGCAGTGTAAGGTATACCTTTGGCCCCGTACTCCCCCAATTGTCGACCCAGGGCTTCATCTCCCGCAAAACTTCGTAAGACAGGATGAAATCAAACCGGTCCGTAGCATTGGGAGGAATATTTTCGAAGATACCGGAAATTGTAAACTGCTGTTCGTGTTGAAACTCCACTACCTTATCTAACAAGTCGGTGGTTGTACCGAATAGATTCATTGCCATCCGTTCGGACAACAGAATGGAGTTTTTGTCGGATAGTACCTCCCGGCTATTGCCTTCCGTAAGCTTGTAGGAGAAGATTTGGAAAAAATCCGGGCCCACAAAGTGTCCGCCTCCCCGGGTGTTTTGCTCCCCCACGGATAGCGTAAAATTATCAAAACCGGGCCAGGAAGCCGGACCGACCGCGGTGGCGTGCTCTACTTCCGGAAATTCTGCCTTGAGTGCCTTGGCCATGGGTCCCGAAGTCATATCGTCCGTCCAGATGCCTCCATCGTGTTTTCGATGTTCCAATACCTGATAGATCCACTCATCCTTTTCGTGGAATTTATCTACCCTGAGTTCGTCGTTCACCCAGAGGTAAATCAATATCGCACAGGCCAGGCCGGTAGCCAAGCCGATCAAATTGATCAAAAAGAAGCTTTTGTAACGTTGGAAGGACCGGAAGGTGAGCAGAAGATTGTGGCGCAACATAAGGTTGAGATTAAAATATTTTAAAGGTCTAATCGGGCGAATGATACCGGGCCTGAAGAGTAGTAGTACATCTTTCCACAGCAACCATTTGGCGGCATTCGTTCCATTTTCCTGCCGGTACCGGTCATACAATTCAAGCAAATCTCCTTCGATGTCCAGGTAGTATTCCGGTCGGCAAAACCAGGCCAGGAAACGAAGCGGTAATTTAGATGGATCTGTATCTTTCATGGTAAGGATCATTCTTTACGCATGGCCTCGACGGGATTCATCACCGACGCCTTCAAAGCCTGATGGGAAATGGTGAGTAGAGCAATTAGCAAGACCGCAAGACCGGAAAAGAGAAAAATATCGGCGGTAACATTTACCCTGTAATTGTAGTCCTCCAACCACCGGTTCATCAGGTACCAGGCTACGGGAATGGCCAGGAGCAAGGATATCAGAACCAGTCTCAGGAAATTCTGGGTGAGCAATCCGAAGATGGCGGGAACGGAAGCCCCCAATACCTTACGAATGCTTATTTCCTTGGTTCGTTGCTCTACCATAAATGAGGCCAGGGCAAATAAGCCCAGGCAAGCCAACACAATGGCTAAGACCGAAAAACTACTGAATATCCAACCCATTCTTTTGACGTCTTCATAGGCGGCAGCAAAGCGATCGTCCAGAAAACTGTACCGGACGGGTTGATTGGGTGAAAATTGATCCCAAATACGGGTAATGGCTGGCAATAGGCGGCTTGCATCCTCCGCGGCAATCTTTACGGAAATCGTTTCCGGGCTGTTTCCGAGCACCAGGCAAAGAGGAATGATTTCGTACTTGAAGGATTCAAAATGAAAATCTTCAACTACTCCAATGACCGTAAGTGGATGCGGGCCTCCGTAGGTGATAGCCGTTCCGACCGGATCTTCCAGATTCAATTTTTGCGCCAGGCTACGGTTGATGATTACGGCCTGCCCGTCCGTAGGCATATCCCGGTTGAAATTCCGCCCGGCCGCCAACTCTATGCCCATCGTTTTGAGATAGTCGTGATCCACCGTCCAGTACTGAATCGATACAAATGGATCGATTCCCTTCCGTCCCTGGCGCCAAATGGGATAGGTAGCTCGCTTGCCTCCTTCGATGGGAACATAATCGCTCACCGAAACGGACTTTACTTCCGGCAACTGGAGTAAATTTTCTTTAAGGGTGGGTATTTTATCTCCAAGGGTCTGTGCTCCCTGTAGCAATACGATCTGATCTTTGTCGAAGCCCAAATCCTTGCTAAGGATGAAATTCATCTGACGCTGGATCGCCATGGTGCCCGCAAGCAAAACAATGGTGATTGTAAACTGGAAAACGATGAGCCGATTTTGTATCCCTTGCCGCTTCTTGCCTTTGGTCAGCACCCCTTTGATGGTTTCGACCGGTCTAAATCCAGAAAGGTAAAATGCCGGATACAACCCCGCCAAAACACCAATAATGAGGGTCACCACCAGCAGAGAGGGCAAAAACCAAATTTCTTTCCAGGGAAAGGTAATTGATTTAGCCGCGATTTGATTAAAAATTGGCAAAAACAAATGGGCTATCAAGATGCCCAAAACGATGGCCGAAAAAGAGTAAAGCAATGACTCCGTTAAAAACTGATTAACCAAAGACCTGCGCTCAGAACCCAATACTTTGCGTACCCCCACTTCTTTTGCTCGATTGGTCGCCTTAGCGGTGGAAAGATTGATAAAATTGATGGAGGCCAATATCAATACAAGCAATGCAATCGTAGCGAACAACCAAACAAAGCGAATATCCCCATGAATAAACCTGTCACGGATACCGACTGTTGCCGACCGCAAATAAAGTTCCTCGATGGGTTGAAGTCTAAGCTGGAATACCAATAAGAATTGCTCGATATTTGCCGCAATTCCTCCTGCTACCTCCGATGGTCCGATATAGTTTCGGCTAATGTATTCCAGCTTTCTTTCGAAAGCAGTCGCATCTACCCCTGGCTTGAGTTTTAGGTAACAATTATAGAAGTTGTGTTTCCACAGACTTTGTTCTCCAGGCCAAAACTCATGACCTGCCAACGCAAGATAAAAATCAAATTGAAGATGCGAGTTGGTTGGCACCTCGGCTAAAACCCCGGTTATTTCGAATGGCCGGTCGGTTTTCTCATTGAGAATGATGGATTTACCAAGCGGGTTCTCATTGGGAAAGTATTTATTCGCTTTTTCTTCCGTAATGACAATAGTATTGGGTTGACTTAGGGCTGTTGTCGGGTCGCCAAGTAACATAGTGGGCTGAAATATATCCAACACCCCTTGATCAACGTAGGCAAAACCCTCCTCGTAGGTATTTTGTTGTTGATCCGCCCTGCGAAATTGATTGCTGCCGGGACCATCCAAAGTATTAAATGAGGTAAGTCGAGCAACGGCTTCCACCTCCGGAAATTCGTCTATAATGGCCTTGGTAAAAGGAGCTGGAAAAGAAGTCCCGCCCACGATCTTTCCATCAAAATGGTGGTCTGCATAAATCCGGTAAATCCGTTCCACATTGGGATAATGACGATCATAGCTCAATTCGTCCCTAATGAATAAAATGATCAGGAGGCAGGCAGCAATGCCCGACGCAAAACCGCCAATCTTAATGGCAGAATAACCTTTTTGTTTTGCCATTTGCCGCCAGGCAACTTTCAAGTTTTCTCTCAACATAAAATTGGGTTTGATCTTCTTAAA
>JANQRV010000533.1 GCA_028284395.1 Saprospiraceae bacterium | reverse complement strand
TCCTTCAATTTCGTTAAAAATCCTCGCCAGAACGTAGGCTATGCCTGCGTTTTTCGCCTCATTGAAGAAAAAAATAATTCTAAAATTTTGCCTATACATGATTATGGTTTAGTGCTTATTCACAAAAAACCACTACCATAGATAATATTTCTCCAGGATTACCAGTTTTATTAAATTGTATTTTTTGAACCTTCAGGCAGCAGATCATCAAATTACCGTATCTAATAACTAACCACAATTATTTTGCTCGTGACGGAGAAAGAACTCATTGAGGGCTGTGTTCGTGAAAATAGCAAATGTCAGCAGGAATTGTACCGGAAGTATGCCGGCAAAATGCTGGTTGTGGCCATTCGTTATGCTCGCCACCACATGGAGGCGGAAGACATTGTCCAAGAATCGTTTATCAAGGTTTTTGACAATATAGCGAAATTTGAAAGTAAAGGATCCTTTGAAGGCTGGATTCGGCGTATTGTCGTGAATACGGCGTTGAAAAAACACAATAAGAAGAGTTTCCAAAACGAGCAGATTGGGGTAGAAGCCCATCACGATAGCTCGCTAGAACCTTCTGCATACTCGGAATTATCCGTTGCGGAATTGATGGAGATCATTTCCAAATTGCCGGATGGTTACCGCATCGTATTTAACCTCTACGCCATCGAAGGATACAGTCACAAGGAAATTGCTGATCTACTTGGGATACAGGAAAGCACTTCTCGTTCCCAATTGGTAAAGGCACGGAAAATGTTGCAGGAACTAGTTGTGAATACGCAAAAGATGATCGCATGAAGGAACTTCGAAATAGCATGGATGACGTTTTTAAGCAAAAACTGGAAGGTTTTTCGCTTGAGCCCCCTATGCATATTTGGGAGCAAATTCAACAAAAACGGAACTGGCGTTATAAATTGTGGCTACACTCCAAACGGCGCTGGCCTTTGTTGCTCCTGTTGGCTTTGACGTTAGCCGGAGCCGGTTACTACTTCTCCAGAACCGCGACGGGCGAGATCCAATTGCACAGTTGGCCGATTCCAAGCCAATCCGTACAACAGGAGCAAAAGAAGGCAGCGGTAGTTCCCGCTTCAAATGATCTGACAGTTTCTACACCGTCGGAAAATACCATCGCACCTCCCGTTTCATCTAATACCGTCTTTAGTCCGCCCCAACCTCTGGCGAAGACCATTGCGGAACTTCCTGTTAAATCGGAACGGGTCGAATCTGGAGCAATTGCGGAGCCGCTGGAGGCCGTTACAAAAAGTATTGACCGAGAGATTGGAACTACCTTAACGCCTAGCTCTTACCCGGCAATCACTACGGTAAACACCCTCCCATCTAACTTACTGAATTATTCGCCGGACTTAGCTTTAACTAGCGCAATCATACCGCAAGTTGCAACGTCTACAATTCAATTGGAAATAGAGGTAGTGGGCAATTCCTTTAAGACCTTCAAACAATTGGAAGCCTTCAGCGATTCGTATCTAGAATACCTTTCTCTGCGCAAAGAAAGTGAGAAAGTACAATTGGGCTATGGCGCCGGCATTCGTTTGCTGTTGACCACTCCTACCGGTCTGCGCCTGCGTACCGGATTGGATTTTGCCCAAATCAACGAAGAATTCGATCCAAACAAAATTTCACTCCGCGCCAATTTGCCGGATGTAGAACCCGTCACTCAAAATAAGCTCCGTACCTACGATCTGCCAATGATCATTGGCTATGAAAAGCAGTGGCGAAAACTATCGGCAGGACTGAACGCCGGTGCCTTTTTTAATTTCCGCTTCAAGCCGCAGGGAGACATTTTGAATTTCGAAACATTCGAACCCATCAGTCTCTCATCAGAAGAAAATACCAACCAGGTATTTAAAAACAACATCGGCGTTAATTGGTATGGAAGCATTCATTTCGGGTACCGAGTTGCTCCTCGATTAAAGATCGTAGCTGAGCCTTTTCTCAGATATTTCCCCGGTTATTTCAACGATCCGAATTACGTCGTGAATCAGCGCTATTTGCTCACGGGCCTCTCCCTTGGCTTGCGGCATCGCCTTAAATGATAAATGCAGTCGTGCTACTGAGAATTTCCTCCTTTTTTCGAAAAATTTAACAGTATAACATTGACTTATATATAATATATTTTTATATTTGCAGTGGAATTAAAATTTAACTTCCCTAAGCTTCAGAAATAAAATACTTTTTATTATTTTCACAGGGTAAATGAACTATCTCCTCTGAATTGTAGTCTTCTACCCTAAATCACCCTGGTATAATTCCAAGAACTTCCCACTGAACATATTCCACGTATTTTTAGAGAAAAGAGCTATACGAACTACATAGTATATTTCATCATATATTAATCCAATTTCGTGCAATATGAGAAGCTTGAATACCAAAAGTCTTTACTTAATTGCCGCTGCTGCCATTCTGCTATTCGGAGGCTATACGATCATTACTGAGCAGAATGAAAATACAGCTGCCGAGCTGGATCGGCTCGCGTACCCAATGTTCACCTCGAATGCCGATGCTTCTATTAAAGAAGTTTACACACTTTGCCAAAAAGAAAAATTTGAGCAGGCGATCGACCTGATCAACACTTCCACTGAACAAGAAAGTTATGACCCTCGTCTTCAATTCGCGAAAGCTTTCTGCTTATTGAAAATGGAGGATCTGGAAAACGCTAAAAGCCTTTTCAACGAACTAATCCAGGATGGTTTTCCCTTGATTCAAGACCAGTCCATGTGGTATCTAGCAGTTACCAACATCAAAATGGAGAAAATGAAAGAGGCAGAGGGATACTTACAGATCCTTGCTGGCCAGCCCAATGCGGACTTTCATATCGAGGCGGTTAACCTGTTACAACAATTGTCGGAATCGGAATCAACGACTCCCAGAATGATGTAAAGGCAACGTTCCGCCAAAAACAAAGAATACATAAAACATACACTTCTAGTAACAGACTAAGGCTTTCACGTACGAGAAAAAAAATCTCCCTGGATATTCGATCCAGTGGAGATTTTTTAATTTTGCTCTTCTTTTCCACAATCAACATCCACCATGAAATACGATACTTTAGGAAACACTGACTTGAAAGTGAGCAAAATCTGCTTGGGTACGATGACTTTTGGTGAACAGAATACCGAAGCCGAAGGACACGAACAAATGGATTATGCCCTTGACCAGGGCATCAACTTTATTGACACTGCTGAACTCTACTCCATTCCGAGTAACAAAAATACCCAGGGAAGTACCGAAAAGATCATTGGTACCTGGATCAAAGCGAGAAAAAATCGGGACAGGTTTATTCTCGCTACAAAGATTGTGGGCCCATCTAATGGCCTTCTCTATATTCGGAACCCTTTAAAATTTAATCGCGAACAGATCAATACCGCAGTTGAAGGAAGCCTTCGCCGACTGCAAACCGATTACATCGACCTCTATCAACTTCACTGGCCGGAAAGGAAAACCAATTTTTTTGGTAAACGTGGCTACAAGCATCCCCAAAATGACGAATGGGAAGATAATTTTCAAGAGATCTTGGAAACCATCAACGACCTGATCAAGCAGGGTAAAATCCGATATTTTGGCATTTCCAATGAGACCCCTTGGGGCTTAAATCGCTTTATGAATCTTGCGGAGAAAAACAGTTTGCCCCGTTGCATGAGTATCCAGAACCCCTACAGCATGCTGAACCGCTTATTTGAAGTGGGTTTGGCAGAAATTGCCATTCGTGAATCTGTTGGACTTTTAGCCTATTCCCCCATGGCCTTCGGTTTGCTTTCCGGTAAGTACAATAAAGGAACAGCAAGAGCCGGTGCCCGCTTGAACAAGTTTGCCCAAATGTCAAGGTACAACAGCGAGATATCCAGAAAAGCAACTGGTCTTTACCTCGATATCGCCGAAAACTACAACACTACCCTAGCAAAGTTATCTCTGGCATTTGTCAATTCCAGGCCATTTGTGACCAGTAATATCATTGGGGCGACTTCAATGGAACAGCTCAAAGAAAACATCGCAAGCATCGATTTGGAGCTGTCCCCTGATGTATTAAAAAAGATTGAAGAAGTTCACGAAGCCATTCCGAATCCTGCGCCATAATAAATTTAGTGGAACAGTTTTTTTAACGGTCCAATTACATACTAGTGGCTGATCAGGGAATCGATCTCAGCTTCTGAAGGCATGACAAATATTGAAGGGTCTTGCTTGACAGCTTCCAACTGAAAATCGCTGACCAAGCGTTCGTAGCGTTGCTCGCCAACCTCATCGTCGGCATACTTATAACCGACCATTTTTTGGGGCATCATCAGGCCATTGACCTCCTGCCATTCACTGTAATGCAGGGCATTGTAACGATTCCCCGGTTGTCCGGTATAGTAAGTTACCGTGTATAGCAACCACTCCATACGTTGGGTTTCGGGATCAATGTAAAGAATGTATTCGTCCTCTGGTGCATCCCCTACTCCATCATTATAGGTAATCCGAAGTCCATTGTAGGTTTTTCCCTGTATTTCCTTTTGCGGTAAGACTTCATAGTTAATACCAGGATCGGCAACAATGAACGGCATGGCTACAAAATAGAAGCGCAAGTTGTGATAGAACCGAGCTGAACCGTCGCCAAAGGCAGCTTTATTGGGAGACACCCAAACCTCCTGTCCATCAAACCCCAGGCGATAATCATCGTGGGTCAGCAATACTTTACGGCTGTCGAGATCAATGACGTGTCGCTCGGGTTTTTCTTTTCTTTCGACGATGTAGCTCATCGTCTCCATCGATTTCCAACGTTCCAGGCTGCCGTGAGCCTCCAGGACCCCCAGTAAAAAGTCGGGTAAATTGGGAGTTGCTGATTTCATCTCCTCTGTTGATGGAACAGTTGTCTGAGTAGGAGAAGATGAGCCACTGCAGGCACCAAATAACAAGGATACAAAGAACAGAAAAATCAAGTTAGGTACGGATCTCATGACGACGTTGTTTTTAGTTTGCAAAGCTAAAAACTTATCGGAGGATTGTCTCTGGATTAGAACTTTGTCTTACGTCGATGCTTCATAATTTCTTTCGCCATTTTACCAAATGCCTTATCTTTTTTTCTTTTTTCGGCAATCGTACTTTGGAAATGAGCAGATTCACGTTTCATCTTCAGGAAGTTTTCGTAGGCACCATATTCCAACTCTCCTTCGTCGATTGCCTGAAGAATGGCACAGCCTTCTTCTTGTTGGTGGCTACAATCATTGTATTTGCAGCTTTGAGCCAATAGTAAAATTGCATCAAATGTCTCTTCCACACTTTCGATGACCCCAATTTCTCGCATGCCTGGTGTGTCAATCAGAATGCTTCCATTGGAGAGAAGGATCATCTCGCGATGACTGGTCGTATGTCTTCCTTTATTGGTACTATTGCTAATTGCACTGGTTTTCATAAGTTCTGTGCCAGAGAGATGATTGGATAGCGTTGATTTGCCGACACCGGAAGACCCAATGAAACAATAAGTTTTTCCAGGCTTAAACAAGGCATCAATTTCCGGGTATCCAATCTTTGTCAAATTGCTAAAGGGAAAGATGTCTAACTCCGAACGGCGTTGCCTTACTTTATCCAACTTGGCGTTCCATTCCGGTTCATCTACGAGATCAATTTTGCTGAGCAGGAAATGAGGTTTGATACCAGCAGCATAGCAGATTGTCAGGTATCGTTCCAGTCGATTGAGGTTGAAATCCTGATCCGCCCCCTGGATGATCAGGGCGGCGTCAAGGTTGGCAGCAATGATCTGTTTCTCTCCCACCTTCCCAACGGCTTTGCGCTCGAGGACGGAGTGGCGAGGAAGGACTTGATGAATGATCGCAAGAGATTCATCGAAAATCCTTACCGCGACCCAGTCACCTACTGCGGGAAAATCGGAGCGACTGGTGGCGGAAAAACGCAGATTACCAGTTATTTCCGCATTATAGGAACCAGATTCCGTCCAAACGACATAACGTTCCTTATGTTCAGCTGCAATTCGGCCAATATCGAATCCTTCAAGGCTGTTTTCTTTGCAGTAAGCGGATAAAGCCGGTGTAAAACCGAAGGCTTGCAATTCCATAGTTTCCTGGTTTTAATGCATAACAATCGGCCCTACAAAAAAATTCCCTACCCCAATTCCTTCAAGGCTTTTACCAATACATCCAGTTCTTTAGTAGTGGTATAGATATTGGGGCTGATGCGACAGCCATGAACTCCGGCACCATCGATGGCAACGGTCCATATCCGGTATTTTTTCATAAGGGTTTGTGCCAAATCATGTGGTTTCATAGAACGGATACCGACATTGGCAATCCCGCACGAACGATGAGGTTCCTCGGGGGTGTTCAAAAGCACATGTGGTAGATCGCGTACTTGATCAGTCCAATATTTTTGGATGTAGCGCAATCGTGCTTCTTTTCGTTCCGGACCTATGCGATGATGATATTCCAAGGCATTGCCAATCGCTAAATCGGTGTGGCAAGGATGGGTACCAGTGTGGTTCAATCGAGAGATATCGTCATCAGCTCGATTACCTTCAGCGAAGAGTGGCCATATCTTGGCGATCTTTTCTTTTTTCACAAACAACATACCTGCACCCAAGGGTACACTTAGCCATTTGTGCAGGCTGGTACCATAGTAATCACAATCCAGGTCTTTCATCGAAAAACAAATGTGACCAAAGGCATGGGCACCATCTACCATGACATCGACTCCCTTGCTATGTGCCATATCACAAATCTTCCGAATGGGGAGGATATGACCAGTAATATTGATCATGTGACAGACCATGAGCAGCTTGGTCTTTTCGGTAATGGCATTTTCATAGACCTGCACAATTTCTTCGTCGTTCTTCGGATGCAACGGAACCGATACTTTTTTATTGACGACACCGTATCGCTTTCCTACTAATTTGAACATATTGAGCATGGCACCATAATCCTGCTCTCCCATTACAGCTTCGTCACCTTCCTCCCACGGAAAACCTCCAATAATAGTATCCAGTGACTCCGTCGTATTGCGCGTAATGATCAATTCGTCCGCGGAACAGTCTGCCAATTCCGCCAGTTTTTCTTGCATAAACCGCTTGTTATCCCATTGAACAGTACGCATATAGTGGGAAGCCTCATAATTGATTTGTCGAATATGATGGATATAATTTTCCAAGGTTTCCTGAGGGATCATACAATAGTAGCCATTTTCCAAATTGATGTAATCTGGTTTTAGCCGATACCCGCTTCTGATCCGGGCCCAGAAATCCTCATCACGCGCTACTTCATCCGGCGATAAATGCGCCACTTCCCCAATCCATTTATCTAAATTCCGAAAGAGAGGAGTTCCCCCCAAAGCAAACAGGGCGGTATTTTTCAAGAAAGTTCTTTTATCCATATTTTTCAGAAGTTTATGACTCAGTTGCCAAAGCAATCACGATTAGTCCCTGCAAAGTCAGTTCGCGATTGATCACGTCAAAATCTTCCTTTAAATTAGTTAAAACTCCTGATAATCCACCGGTTGCAATGGCAATATAATGTTGCCCAACCTCTTGGCGGATATTGGCGATCAAATGCCGGACAAGTCCTTCATACCCCAAAAGAATTCCACTTTGAATGGCGTGCGGAGTATCCTTGCCAATGGCCGATGAAGGAACGTGTAATGGTACATCGGGCGGCAGTTGAGCTGTCTTTTGATACAAAGCAGCAATAGCCGTTTTGAGGCCGGGGGCGATGGCAACCCCCAAAATTTGACCGTCTCCCGTCACCGTAGTAAAAGTAAGGGCCGTGCCAAAATCAACGACAATACAATCTTTGCCATACAGATTTTGAGCGGCAGCAGCATTAGCAACCAAGTCAGCCCCAATTTCATATGGGTTTCTAATTTTGAGTTGGAGCCGAGGATAGACTTCCGGGCCGATCAACAAAACGGGTTTTCGAAATAGGTTTTCGCTTAGTGACTTAAATACCTCCGTCAATTCCGGCACCACACTGCTAAGGATCACCCTTCGAATGGTAGCGAATTCGATGTTTTTTTCGAGAAAATAATCGGTCAGTTTTACCTTATAAAAGAAGGCTGGTGATTCATTGACTAATGTGGGAAAACGTTCAATGTGTTGCCAAGAGTCGCTCGCATAACAACCAACCACAATATTTGAATTTCCGATGTCTATCGCTAGGTACATTTCACTAGTTTTGGTATTGGGGTAGCATCATTTGAATTGGTTAGCTATTTTAATGATCTCTCCCATAATACTCAAGGCAATTTCCTTGGGTCGCTTAGCATTGATGTCCACTCCAATCGGGCCGTGGATCCGGTCGATCTGTTCGGAGGTAAAACCGGATTTCTCCAATCGGTTTTTTCTTTTTTCGTGTGTTTTCCGGCTGCCGAGAGCTCCAATATAACCAACGTCGGATTTCAATAGAATATCCAATGCCTGATCATCTATTTTCGGATCGTGCGTCAGTAAGACGGCATAAGTGTATTCATCAAGTATGAAATTACGAAGAACTTCTGCCGGCCATTCTACATGTAGTTGATGAGGAGGATCGGGAAACTGAGTTTTTTTTGCAAAGATTCCACGTGGATCAACTACAATCGTTTCAAAATCATAGAGATTACCAAGTCTCACCAGGTCGGTTGTGATGTGGGCCGCTCCTACGATAAGCATTTGGCTCTTACGGGGAAAAACCTGGGCGAAATACGACTGCCCTTCCAGTTCCAGGACCTGACTCTTGCGTTCGGCATAGCACTTTTTGCCGGCAGCGAGTAATTCCTCCGAAATAGGATGCCCAATCGTTTGCCCGGAAGGCAATACCAATGCATGTCGGCTTTCTTCACCACCCATTCTGCTGATGAATACACATCCCAGATTATTTTTTAAGCAATGAAGCAATTCTTTCCAGACCTTTTGTTCAGCCTCTTCTTTACTGAAAGCCAAAAAACGCTCTGCAAATACCTGCATCTTTCCTCCACAACTCAGGCCAACAGACCAAGCATCTTCATCGGTTACACCAAACGGAAGGTTTTCCGGTTGTCCGGATTGAAGTATGGGGATCGCCGCCTTAACAACAGCACCTTCCACACATCCCCCACTGACCGATCCCGCCATCTCCATGGCCTCGTTCACGATCAATGCCGAGCCAACCGGCCTTGGAGAAGAACCCCAGGTTTTGATGACGGTAGCAATGGCAAAAGTTTGGTCGTCCTGAACCCATTGCTCGATTTGTGGGAGTAATTCCAGCATAAAATCTTTTTTGTATGTCGTACCTTAGTATTGGTTTGAAGTATTCGAATTGTTTGAGTTGTTCAATCGGTGAAAGCTGTTCGAACCAAATAAAGGTAGAAATTTTGAGCTAATTCGCAATATGAAGCACAAGGAAAGCAAATTATTGGTCGGTACCGGTAAAGGGCTGATCATTTACAAAAAAAATGGAGCCGAATGGAAGGCGGTATCCTCTCAATTTGTCGGCCTGCCTGTCTCCGTCGTTTTTGTTGATGAACGAACCAATACGTGGTGGGTATGCCTGGCTCATCGGCATTGGGGACAGAAGATTCACCGTTCCTTTGATGAGGGACTAAACTGGGAACCAGTGGAAACACCAGCATATCCCAGCGGTACTCTTTTAAAGTCAGGGAAGCCCGCCAGCTTAAAAAAAGTTTGGTGCATGACTCATGCTGGTGTGGACCGCCCCGGTGAACTATACCTGGGCACGGAACCCGGTGGATTGTTCCACAGCACAAACAACGGAGATAGTTTCGAGCTGGTGGAAGCGCTTTGGAATCATCCAACCCGCCAACATGAATGGTTCGGGGCGGGTCGCGATCACCCATTTATCCATTCAATTGTTGTAGATCCGAACGATAGCAATCATTTTTACATTGCTATTAGCTGTGCCGGCGTTTTCGAGACGAAAGACAATGGACAAAATTGGTTTCCTCGAAATAAAGGCTTGATCGCAACCTATCTACCAAATCCGGATATTGAAGTAGGGCATGATCCGCATCTGCTACTAGCTTGTGCATCAGACCCCAAAGTAATGTGGCAGCAAAACCATTGTGGTATTTTCCGGTCCGTGGACGGCAGCGCAACCTGGGATAATGTTACCGGCAAAAGCGGTTTCCCAAATTATGGTTTTGCGCTGGCCATTGACCACGATAATACTGAGCGAGCATGGGTTATTCCTGCCGTCAGCGATACGACTCGGGTTGCTGTCGACCAAGCCCTATGTGTCTGCCGAACCGATGACGGAGGACAAAGTTGGAAAGCTTTGAGAGCGGGATTACCACAGGAGCATTGTTTCGATATTGTCTTCAGGCATTCGCTCGCTATCCAAAAGCAAACATTGGCATTCGGTACTACAACCGGCAATTTATTCCTTTCGGAGGACGACGGTGAACATTGGCAAGTCTTAAGCAATTATCTGGCAAGAATAAATGTTGTGACCTTTGCCTAAACCTCCTTTTCAATAACCGTAACGACTCGGCGATAGCAATTACAAATGGTAGGAAAATTATCGAACAGCTCAGGAAACTTGTCGTAATAAGTTTTGATCCGGTAACGCAAATTATCGGACGACTTATACCCAAGATCGGTAGCAACGTCACCTTTCACTTTATTCCGACGTATTAGGGCATTCTCAATATTACTCAGGTCGATTAAAGCCTTTTGGCGTTCTGCATCCAGGCTATCGACCGACCCAAATCCATTGGGGCTTTCCGGTGGTTGTGACTCCGACGGAACGATCTCCTGAAAGGGAGAATAGTTCTGAATATCCACCGGCAAACACTCTAGGTCCACCTTGTTTTTTTCGAGTATCCGCATTTCCAATAGCATACCGTCGATGGCATAGCGCAATTCCCGTACATTGCCCTTCCATGGGTATTGATACAACATGGCCATCACCTCTTCATGCAGGATATCTGTCGTCAAATTTTGAGACTCTAAGTAGTGCCTTACTATCAGAGGAATATCCTCTTTGCGTTCCCTCAACGGCGGGACATGTATAATTTTTGCCTTCAAACGCTGGAAGAGGTCTTCCCGGAAATTCCCTTTCGACACTTCTGACCGGAGGTCCTTGTGGGTAGCAGCTACGATCTGGATGTCCAATTTGAAGTCTTCATCGGAACCGACCGGACGAATCAATTTAGTTTCCAGGAATCGAAGCAGTTTGATTTGGATGTTTTGATCGATGTCTCCGATTTCATCCAACATTAAGACACCTCCATTGGCTTGTCGAAAGTAGCCTTCCTTACTTCGAGTTGCTCCCGTGAATGCCCCTTTGACGTGGCCAAATAATTCACTTTCCAACAACGTTTTTTGAATCGCCGAGAGATTCACGGCCTGGAAGGGTTTATTACTTCGAACTCCATGCCGGTGCAAGAATCGAGCCGCTACTTCCTTTCCGACGCCCGTCTCACCAGTAATGAGAATAGTTAGATTGGGTTCTTCCGATACGATTCGCAGGGTTTTCTTGATCAATTTAATGTTCTTGGATTCTCCAATAAAAGGATATTCGACCGATTGGCTACTCCGCAGCCGCTTGATTTCTTCCTTGAGTTGGATGTTCTCATCTTCCAAATTTCGGCTGCGGATGATTTTTTGAAATTTCTTATCGAGGATATCGTAGTTCAGGTCTTCTTTATGAATGTAGTCGGCAGCACCACTTTTCATAGCCTTAACAACCGTTTCAACATTGGCATCGGCCGTGATGATAACGATGGGCAGGCCGGCTTGTTTGGCGTAGACCTCAGGCAAAATATCCAGTCCTTCTTTCTCATTACTGCCTTCCGTCAAAACCAGATCGAGCAACAACAAGTCATATTGATTGGCATTGAGTTTGGCCATCATTGACCCCTTGTCGACTGCCCCATCAAAATGGTAGTTCTGGCGCAAAGCTAATCGAGTATCTTTGTGAAATTCCAAGTCATCATCAACGATGAGTATATTATAGTTCCTTTTTTCCACCATATTGGTCTCTTATTTCGGTCAGTTTTGATTGTAGCACCTGGATCTGTTCCCAGATTCTGAGTTTATAAAACAAGTTTTCATCGGTATATCCATCCAAGAAAAAAGCGTCCATCGCTGAAATCATGCCATCAATTTCGAGAAATTCTTCTCGAAAAGGCGAATAGGCAAAATATTCGTAGTAATTAATCCATCTAGTCTTGAAATCTTGCCACCTTTCACTTACGTAACCCGATCCCAGGTATTCAGAAGTAGCCTTGTGGTAGGACCAATCGCCGTGTTGCAGTTCCCTTTCCACCAGGTGAATCTTCCGTTTGATTCGATGGAGAACATCCAAAACGCTTTGTTTGCCGTGACCTTTGAAGAACAAGTGCAGTCGTTCTTCCATTCTGATACCGCCATTGTAAAACGGAACCCATTTTTCTTTCACAGCTTTTGTTTGGCTAATGCAAGACTGAAGTTTAGCAGGAAGGTCGAGCAGGTCTAAATAATTATTTTGTGGCCCTTTAGCAAACCCTGCCGTTAGCAAAACAGCATTGGGGTTTTGTTTGTTCAGATACCTTTTCCAAAGAATATCATAATAAATATAAGAACGATTGTGAAAAATTGGAGAAAATATTAAATAAATATCATCCTCAATCTCAACACTTTTGGATTGGGTAGCTCCAAAATAATCAAAAAACCGAATGCCTTCTCGCTCATAGTGACTAGCCAATGAATCGATCAGACTGACGTTTGATGTAATGCATGCAATGTCCATATTTGTCTGGCATAAAAAGCCTGTCTAGCTATCTATATTTCCATCAACAGGTGGTCAAAAGCCTTTCTAATTTCCGGTATTTTCGTTCGCAAGGCTCTGTTATCCTCGTTTTCGGAGAGTACCGACTTCGACAAAAGTTCCTTCAATTGTTGGAAACGGACGGCAGCTTCCGCACCGTATTGTTGCTGTAAACTGTTTTCCAGAGTTTTGAAAATATAGGGTCTTTCCTGCTGATCTTCTTGTTTTTCCAACCATAGAAGCAATCCGCTGTCCGCCTCTCCACAAAAGTTTCTGATCCGCGAAAGCACTAGGTCATTCCACTGAAAAGGTTGGCCATTCACCAGGAAATGAGGATAAACATCATTGAGAATGTCTTCCTTCAGTTCAAAAATTTTTCTCTTTAATTCATCCTGGTAATAAGCCCACACTTTATCAAAGAAACGAGGTAGGATTTCCCACCGCTCCTCGACTTTGTTATAGTCGACAATGGCTGCCATTCCAATTCGGGGCTTTTCTTCGCCGTTTCGTAGTTTGAACTCGTACTCGGGTTCATTCATGAACCAGCCAAAATCATCCAGCAGGCCTACTTCCGAACTACTAAAATACAGGTAATCTTTGCCGCCTCCAAAAAGGAAACATTTACACTGCTGTCTCACTCCATCCGGTAAGGACTGGTACAACTGGCGGATATCTTCTTGATTATAGCGATGATCTTGATGAAGGAACACCTGGATTTGAGCATCGACAGGCAGGTCTGAAATAATGTGCTCAAGTCTTTCGATCGCAGCTTCCGATCGAAATTCGTTGATACGGATCACTCTGTCCTCTTGGGATTCTTTTACCGGGAAATACAAATCGACGGGATTAGACTCGGGATCCAAATCTTCCCATTTCCAGGTAATAATCATGATTCTTCGCACAGACATGTAATTGTTTTGGGATATTGATTTTTGAACTATAACTCGTTTGAACTTTCCAAATGCCATTCACCGGACAGGGACTAAGAATAGCGACGTTTTGCTTCGAGCACTGATTCCATTGTCATAATCATGTTGGCATCTACAGCCGCAATAGTAGCAATAGTAGCAATAGATATCACAGCATTTCAAAAGTTTCAAAGGGAATAATAATAAAATTATTCCGCTAAGAACCAAATAACACTTTTACCAATCGGTACTTCAATTCGAAATCATCTTCCATATTAATAGCGTTTTCGACACTGTCGATCAATGACTCCACAGGCCTGAAGCTGGTGAAATATGTATAGTTGGCCCCTTTATCTTTTTCAAGGCTACTCCACCACTGGGTACGTCCTCGTCCGGTGGTGATCATCAATATGAAATCATGCCCTACCCGGTGGCCCTTCGTAATTTCGTTGTGTATAAACTCGTCGATGTTATTTTCTGTATAGAGCTTACGTCCGTTCTCATCGCGGAATGCTTCGATAAAAGATAAATGAACGACCAGAAAATGATAACTGGAAAAACACTTTTCTCTTTCTTGGCGCCATAAATCAACATCTTCTTTGAAAATGTGACAATTCAATGCATTTTCCAGATTTTCGCGGTTGACTCGTTTTTCGACACGCTGTGCAACTCGATTGTCAAATATGCCAACTTTGGTAGCAATGATTTCCAGTAGTTCTGCCGCTAACTCTGGAGTCAGATCGGCGTTGTGAATAGATTTACCCCCCAGGAAGTATCGCTTTAGAATACCATGGCTTCGATAACGGCAAAATTCCTCCTCCGGTGTACTTTCCTTATTACCATGCACTAAGTGAATATTCTGAGTCACTGTTTTATCTTCGTCCAGGAAAAGTGCTCTTCGAGCCGGATCAAGCAGTCTTAATGCAGCCCGGTTGCGGAATTCAATATTTTCACCGTCCCATGCAATGTGAGCTGCCGGTTGTCGATTGATCTTAAACACGACTCGGTGATTTTTCTCTTTCTTGATCCACTTTCGGAGCCACGACCGATAAGCGCTAATCATATCTCCTGCCGGCTCATTGATAATTCGGAAAACCCCCTCTTTGCGAATCGTATTGAAAAGTTCGATGTAACCGGGAGCGATGCTGACGAATCGGAATCGCGAATAGTTTTCATAAATATTGGCAAAACTATCCGCCGTATCAACGTTATAAATATCTTCTCCCTTCCAAATGCTGAAAAACTTCTTGAAATATCCAGGGGCAGACTTGAATTTCATCTCCAGATAATCCCGGGAAGCTTTGTAATCTTCCGCTGTGTATCGACGCCAAGTAATTTCATAGTCAAAAACCAGGTCTGCCTTGTTATCTTCCAGAAAATTCCCTCCCGCTTTCATCCATGGATAATAGCGCATATTTCTCTTGCCCTCCTTGTCTTGTACACTGGTGAAAGTATTATTGAACAGCATAGCTGCACAGACCTTATCCTGGAAGGTTCCCCCCAGTCTGGGTTTGAAAGTCTCTTCATCGATGATGTCCTCTCCAAGTCGATTAACACGCTTGGAAACGAGGTCTTTATCTAAGTGGACCGGATGATTGATCCAAACACCAACTTTAAAATAATCGGAACGACCATTTACATTCTTGCCCTTACGATAAGTATCTTCCTCAAGCGAAATACTCAGTGTCAGGCCTTCCTTCTGCATTTGTTCGATGTCTGACTTCCCAAAATGCTTAACGTTCCTAATCTCATTTTCCAAGATCGTAAAGAAAGCATGCCTGCCAACCACTCCTCCGGGGAAGAATGCTCGAAACTCCTTCAAGATTTTTTCAAAAGCCTGGAATTTCTCACCTGGAATAATAAAATCACTAATCCTTTCTGGTCGCTGTGCATTGTCATTGGGGCTAAGTTTTGTGAGATCGATCGTGACAAAATTTCCTTCCAATAAAACGCCATCTTCATCCTTTCTGATTTGTTTCTTATAGCCAACTTTTTCGATGTTGTCGATCTGGTCCAGGATCATGATGTTGATGTTCAATTTCAAAATCCCTTCTGAAAAAGCAATGGTTCCCAAGTAGAGTGGATTGTTGATAAAGTCGAACCACAATACACTGAAAAAACTACTGACTTTACCTCCAAAACTCCGTTCTCTTGTCAGCCCGGTCCAAAAAGCCCCTTTGTCCAGAAGGAACTTCATTAGTGGATAGAGTTCGATGGCCAAGGAATCTTTTGATACTACGGGGTGAGCGGAATAATCCTCGACGAATTGCTCATATGTTTCGTCGCCGGCTCTGCTGAGTCTTTCCGCCCGCAGTCGAAACCACCATTCCAATGCGGTAAGGCTATGGGCGGTCACATTGTGAGCATAGGAGTCGATCAAAATCGACATGATTGCAATCTTATGATATTGCTTACGCCGTTCGCGCGGAATCACATCGGTCTGCTCAAAGCGTTTTAGATAGTACTTTTCGAATTTCTTATAAAAATCCTGAAACCCCAATTCCTTTAGGATCGGATTTTTGTTAAAGGATTCGAAGAAGACCGGGTCGATGGCGGCATCGAGTGCAGCTCTCACCGCCGTTTCTTTATCGGCGTTTGTACCGACCAGCTCCCATTGCATGATGAGCGCCTCATATGCGGTACTAAAGACCTTGATGATGTTGCCGACAACAAATTTACGGAGGTTACCCACATTTCCGTCATTTCGACTCGACATCCAATGATGGTCTTTTTCACTGTACACAATGTGAACGACACCGTCAAATTCTCCAAACTGAATCAAGGGTACGGAAAGGTACCGGTAATTGTAAAGATCGAAGTTGTGCTTTAGGATTTGATATTCACAAACTTGCCAGATATTGTAAGAGTTGGTCCGCTCCTCTTCCGAAAGATGAAGCTTAAAATATTCAGACAAAGTACCTGCAGATGAGATCAGGCTTTCCAAACTGTGGAGGCCATCCCGAAACTGTTGAAACAACTCTGAACTCACTACCGCGGAATCACTTCTTAGGTTAGCTTTGTCTAGCGTGTGCCAGTAACCGTCCAGTGAATCGTCTTGATGCGCTCTGTTTCCTTCCAACAATTCTCGTTGTCTGGAGATCCCGGCATAGTTGAGAATCACTGATTCAAACCGGTCCATCTCTTCGGTGGCCTCTCTGGGCAAAGCATTGATAAAAAGTGTAAAAGGTTCATTCACAAAACCATAGCGCTGCAACCCCATGTGAAGACGATCCTGTAATAATTCATAAAAAGTATGAATATCGGGGAAAGCGATGACTGTTCGCAGTGAGTTTTGTTGGTCGACCTTTTGAGCAAGCATATCAATACATTTTGATTTGGTAGTTTTTCATTTCCTCAAAAAAGTGATAGTAGTATCGATTGTAGTGGGATATTTTGACCATATCTTCAAAAATAACCCAATTGCTATTTGCCGGATTTAGGTATGACAATGCCTTCTGCCCCGTATCTTTTCCCAACCGGATTGCCTCTTTAATTGCTCCAGTCTCAATGATTTCATCATAATATTGATCCTGGGACTCTGGGGTGATCTCGAGCTGTTCCTCTTCCAGGTAATTTAGAATGGCTCCGGAGGAACGCTGTAAATAAATGAAAAGTGGAAAGGTTACATTTTTATTCCTTAGATCGCAAAAAGAGTCGCTATAATTCTTTGCGACCGTCTTATGTTGGTATTTGGACGGGATCCAATCGCAATTGTCATTTACCAATTGCAGCATTACTCCGTAGTATTCGGAAAACATTTCTATGTCAAAACCCCGTAATTGATTCCTTTCCTCAAGGCCGATCAAGTCCTTAATTAACTGAGCAGTCAATTTGAACAACATGGCACTGACCAGATAAATACGTATAAAATACAATCGAAGAAAAGAATCATTTCCAGGTTCAGAATGCCTTGCGGCATGACTCAATAGAAAATCGATGCAATCCTGACTAATGGCAGTATTGATAGCGCCTCCGTAGGGCAAAGTGAAGTCTTTGGTATCGTTGTAAGCCTTATATGTGTTGTAAGTTTTCTCTATCAACTGTCCGATATCTGTGTACTTAAACATTTTCCTTACATAATCGGCTACCAGTATGGCTTGTTCTCTTTGAAACCGTGCATCTATGTAGCTGTAGAGCTGGTCCTTGAGGAGGTTGCTGAGTAAGAGATTTTGCTTGATGCGATCTGACGAAAGTACGCCACCCTTACCATCTAGTATTTGATTATGATAATATTGTATGGTTATGACTACTTCAACTACAAAGGGAAGCTTTCCGGGAAATAGGTCGATTAATGCTGGTGAAATTTCAAGCTTCGGGTACTCCTCCCTGATGTAATCCAACAGTTTCTTAGAAAAATAACCTCTTAGAGGTAAACTATTGACTTTCTTATTTAGTAAATAAAAAAAATCTGGGTAATCTCTATCAATTAAGCCCAATTCTTGAAAATGCTGATGTTCTTGTTTGATGGCAACTCGGACCAGTTGCATCTCTTGACAACGGCGGCCGTTCATTTTTATTTACGGGATTATTGTACCTGTTTGAAATTTTCCATAAAAAAAGAAAAAAACAGCCGCATATAAAATTAATACTGAAACTATTTTTTCAGCATTCAGCAATATTTGGAGAAAAAACATCAGATATACCTCCGTTACTATCAACGCATATCACTTTATCAGTAATAAAGGTTGAGCTGATTTGTTTATCCATCAAAAAAATACTGGGCTTTTCATCAAATTTTAGAGAGAGCAATAATTCGTAGACGCGTTCATCCACTCCGCTACAAGTCTTTAAAACCAATATATCGGCCCCCTTCTCCATCTTCTCCTTTATTGTAGCTTTCAGTTGATCGACTTGATCACCATCATCGAGCGTCGACTCAAAATGGAATCCCTTGAGTTGGATTTTAGAATCCGCCATTGCTATACGCAAATCCTTGGTGTACTGTAGAAAATTGATAAAATCCATTTCCGCGGTGTCATTTTCAAACCAAAGTACATTAACCGTACCATGGTGTTTTCTTTCGAAAATGTATTGCGAGATAGTTTTGTTTTCTTTTATCATTTTTCTGGTATTTGCCATTTCCTTTTCAAAAAGGAATCCAAAATTGTTCATAGTTTCAAAAAATGGCGACAAGGCCTACAAGCAATTGGTAAAAAACCAATTATATCTTTGAAAAATTAGCCTTATATCAACACTCAAATGGTATGTATCTTGAAAAGAGAACTATTTCCGCATAAATCCGAAGTTTTTAAGCAAAAAAGGTACCTGTGCCAGATTGCGTTCAAGACACAGGCACTACAATAGCTAAACGAATTTTGTGGATTTGTACATAGTATAGTCTAATTAGTCTATCAATAAAAATAGGGAAAAGCGTTTGAGACATCGGAGCTACTAAAAACGGGAATTTTTTTAGTATTCAACCCATAGAAGGAGACGAACTCCTTCCATAGGTTTATAAAGATCATTGCTCATAATGTCTTCGTAAACGGGGGGGTATTCCAATTTTTAATTGGTAAAACTGTAGGTATATAAATAGCCTCTCAAAACGTATTGTGAAAATGTGCATTTTTGGTCGCATACGATGTTGAAGAAAAGATTATTCTCTTCAATGTAGGGGACTCAAATCGGTCAAATTATTAACAGAGATTAAAATGGAGAGGTAATTCACGAATCAAACAGGTACGAGGCAAAAACTTGCCAAGGTGAATTGCTTTCTCATAGTATCTGCTAATTATGCTCTTTGAGTATCGTTTTTACATGCTACCCTTTAGCATTTGCATTTATCTATGAAAAAATTGCGCCATAATACTATTTGATCCAATACGACTAAATCATAAATTATAAAAATATAATTATCAATGTTTTATTATCCCAATCTCAAAAGAGCCCAGCTTTAAGCAGTCTTGAGAAACCGGAAAAACCAATTTCTTTTTCGAAAAAAAACGGAAAATTACAGTTTCGATTCGGATTGATGCATCATGGCGTCTTAGAAAGGCATTCACTTGATGAGACCAAACCGCAAGATGGAGTCGTCCTAAATCTACACAAAAAGGGCTAGAGCCAACAAGTGGCCCCAGCCTTTAACATGAAACAAATTTACGAGTATTCTCTTCTAAAATGGCCGCGTATCGGCGGTTCATTTAATTATTTACAATCAGTTTTCGGGTAGCCTTGTAGGCCCCGGCCTCCAGTGTATAAAAGAATATGCCCGACGGTAAATCCCTACGGTCCAGATTAACTTGGTTATAACCTTTGACATACGCTCCTGTGATCAGTTTCACCACCTTTCCGGCAGCATCTGTCACTATGATTCGACCATTTGTCGCCTCAGGCAACACAAAACCAATCGAGGTAGATAATTTGAACGGATTCGGTATATTTTGTTGAAGTTTAAAATCCGGCCGTACAACCTCGGCAACGGGCTCTTCAAACTGAATCTCCAAATCATAATGTTCGCCATGCTGATTATAGGCCTCCGACGTAGTGATACGAGAGGAAAGCCCCATGGCATTACTCAATTCACCGTCTTCCAATGCCACTACGACAAGGGTAAAAAGCTCGCTTTCAAATCCTTCTCCTTTAAGGCCGTCGCGATTTTCCACTTCATGCCAACTGGTTGTCAAAAATCCATGCTCTACGTAGTTAAAGCCAAAATGCTCTTTCTTAACTAGGCCTTCTTCCAGGTCCACAAATTGTAACACATGAGGATCCAGTAGCAACGTACCCTGATAACCAAGGATCTCCGCCATATCTTGTGCGGTAAAAGTAATGCGGTAAGTTTTGCCGGCTTCAAGCGTGCGATTCAGTACATTCAGGTTGAAAATCCCTTTCGGACTTCTTAGCACGTAAGCATCAATAGAATTGGCAATGACAGATTCATCGAGGTCCCCAATCTTAACACCTATGAACTCCGACTTGATCACTGGTTTTTTCTCCAATTCGATACGCTCTTCCTCCTTGAACGTCTCAAACCAGGGATTCTTAGGTTCAAGAAAATCGTAATTATAATCGACAAATCGCCAACTCTGATTATTGCTAAAGTGGTTCCTATTCCCCAAAATGAGCGACCTCAACTCCAATAGGTCCAAAACGGTCACTTGTTTGGAATTATTGATATCTGCCGCAATGTACTGGTAAGGGGTTGCAAATTCATACCGGCCCAACAAGTATTGGTTAAGAATGGCCAGGTCGAGGGTTGACACCCCGTTCATAGGATCCTTATTCAAAGATGGACGAACCCGGTAGTTACTTTCCAATTTTAACTGCTCAAACTGGAATCTCCCATTGGCAGCCGATTCGGTAGAAGTATAAAAACCACCCTTAAGTTCAATTTCCACACCTTCAATAGCTTTCATATTGACGGTACTAACAGTTCCTTTGATCATCCCAATCAGATTGGCAGTATTCCCCTGAATGGTAATAACTTGCTCAAATACAGCTGACTCGTTCCCAAAGACATCCCGCCCCACAAAACGACGGGTAATCGTACCATTACAGGGATCCGCCAGTTCGACTATCGGCTCCAATTCAATACCTTCTGCTGAACAATTATCAAATACACTTACCTGACCGAAAAATTCTTGCAACTGGGCTATATCAGCCGGATCAAAGCCAGAAGGCAAAGAATCGCACGGTACAACTACGTCTTCAAGCCCAAAACACAGTGGCGCAGTCTTGTCTTCGACCAGAACATCTACCCAACACACGTTCGTATTGCCACTGACATCAATAATTCTGAGTTCGACCGAAACCGTATCGTTGACATCGCAACAGGTGAACTCAACGGTTGATGCCCAATCGCTGTACAATGGCGTCGGCAATTCGCTGCAGAACAAGGGGTCACGTTTTAGGACACGGCGGACTTCCATGCGCTCAATACCACAATTATCATAACTACCTACATCAAACACCGTCGCCGGTAGGACTACCAGTCCAGCCCCCCCAATAGAAACATTGAGTCCAGCACGACAAATGACATTTGGTTCCTCGAGGTCGGCTATCCGAAAAATGCAGTCCTGACTCACTACATTACCACAGTTATCGAGTACCGTATAAGTAATGACATAGTCTCCAATTTCAAGATCGGCTACCAATCTCGATTCTCCTGCTTCGATCACGGCAATGATTCCACCGTTGGTATCTCTGACCATCGTAGTGACTTCAAAATTGTCACATGCTTCGGAAGTCAACGTGACTTCTGGTTCCGGAATCCGAATGGATGCAGTGCAATTCAAGGGATCTGTTGTGGGATACAACATGATGTCTTGTTCAATAATCGGACAGAAGTGATTGCTCAATGGACAAGCTACTTCCGGCGGATTAGACGCACCGGAACAAGAAGCTGGCGGCTCAATTTGAAGCGAGACCATACAATCCGGATCGTCGATGTCAATAAACGTTAGTTTGATGGTTCCTCCCGCTATAAAGAACGGTCCGAACGTGGCTGGCTCCCCATATACACCGGTAGTTCCATTCCCCAATTTCCATCCACTTCCGCCATTCTCTGCGTCCACATTAACAACAATACTATAAAGGTCGTCACCGGCATCCTCAGCAGTTCCATTATCGTCACATAGGGTTTCGACAATTTCTGCGGTAATAACACAGGATGCTCCATTACAAAGGCTGTCTGATGGAGTCACTACAATTTCATCATTTGCGGTACACCCCCGGCCATCTTCTATGGATACTGAATAAGCCGTTTCAACTTCGGGGTTGACAAAAATGCTGGGTGTTGCCTCCCCAGTACTCCACATAATGCGCGTGATCCCTTCTGCTCCATCAAATGATGCAGTCAAAGTAATTCCTTCCTCCGGACAAAAGGACTGGTCCTCTCCTAGATCGATCACCACCCCAGTGGAGCTCCCGACTTCGATCGAGCCTTCGGCCGTACAGCCTCCGGCGTCTGTCACCCTAACCGTGTAAATACCGGCGGGTAAATCAATAATGGTATCGGTGGTCAGACCATTACTCCACTCATAAGTGTATGGAGCAGTTCCCCCGGAAGCGGTCACGATTGCCACCCCATTTGCACTACCACACTGAGTGGGTTCGGAAGAAAGACCAACGTTGATTTCTCCCCCCATTTCCTGTATGGAAAACGAGAGCGTATCCCGACAACCAATGGAATCTGAAACAATTACACTGTATGGTCCAGGCGATAATCCAGAAACCGTTTCGGAAGTATCTCCAGTACTCCAATCGTAGACATAAGGCGGAATTCCCGCCGCTACAATTATTGATGCAGCGCCGTCGGTGCCACCACAGGATGGTGCCACGATCTCGACTGACGCATTCAAAAGATTGGCATCCTCCAGGTCAATGCGTTGTATATTTCGACAAGTTCCCTCATCACTCACCGTCACAAAGTAGGTGCCCGGCGGCAAATCCTCAACGATTGCGGTAGATGCGCCCGTACTCCAAGCAAAAGTAAAGAACAAGCCTGTTCCAGAAGCAGTAACAGCAATTCTGCCGCTGTTCTCTTCACAGGTCGGATCTTGCTTTTCGATAGAAACAGTTGGTGCATTGGATTCGCTGATGACGGCAAATTCCGTTGCCGAACAGCCTTTGGCATCTACGACCGTAACTTCGTACACGCCCGCTGGAATTTCCAGAATGTCGGGCGTTTGCATGCCATTACTCCATTGGTATGAAAACGCTCCGGTTCCTCCCTCAACTATCACCGAAGCACTTCCGTTACTATCTCCGCACGTAGCATCAGAAGAAGAAATTGCTAAAGTCAGCCCTGGAGAATCGGCAATGGTAACGGAAGCTTTTGCAGAACACCCGATTGCATCGGTAACCGTGACTTCATACGTTCCGGGTGTTAATTCAGAAATGGCAGGTGTGGTCGCCCCGGTATTCCATATGTAGGAGTATGGAAGCGTTCCGCCAGTCACTTCAGTACTGGCAGAGCCATTAGCTTTATCACACCCCGGATTTACGATAGAAACATCGACCATGATTGCCTCGGATTCCTCGACGGCGACACTGGCTGTTGAAGTACAACCATCCTGACCAGTTACTGTGACTGCGTAATTACCAGTCGTGAGATCTGTGATGGTTGCAGATCTCGCTCCATTATTCCATAGATAAGTATAAGGTTCTCCATCACCTGATACTACAACCGAAGCGGTTCCATTTGCTTCGCCACAAGTTGCGTCTTTTACTTCAAAGTTGAGTAATGGCAAAGCATTGACCACCTTCGTTATCGCATTAGAGGGGACGGCATCGCAAAATTCTCCAGCATTTGCCAACCGGCGATAGGTGGTTGTAACAGTAATGGCTACCGGATCGTAATCCCTCTCCGTGGCGCCGACAATATCCGCCCAATCTCCCTGCTCGGTCTGGAACTGCCACTGATAAGCAACCTCCGGGCTTCCGGGAATCTGTAAGTCGTTGCCTTGAATCAGGGACGGATCGAAAGGACCGCATTGGACTTCACTACCAGATATTACGCCGGTCCCTACTTCACAATCAAGCCTTAAGCCAGCATCAATGGTGTAACGTCGATCTCCACTTCTGATCTCTACCGTATCTGTCATTCCTCGCATAGCCGGATCGGCATCGCTATCGATGGCATCATCTTCCCCTTCCTTCAAGCCAGTAAAAATGTAACCTTCGGGTAACATAAATTGAACGCTGTAAGTACCAGGTGTAAGGCCGGTGAATTCGTACGAACCATCTCTTCGCGTATCCATTTCAGCAAGAATAGCTCCATTATGATCTTTCAATTTTACCAGGACATTTTCAATTCCCGGCTCATTGGCATCTTGCAATCCATCACCATCACTGTCCTCCCAGACGTAGTCCCCCAACTTAGCCGGCAGAAAATAACCCGCATCGATAGATGGGTCGTGCTCTCCTTCCTCCAGGTTCGTCACATCAGTCATTCCAGTTTCCGGGTCGGCATCACTATCTTCAGCATCACTCTCACCGGCATCTTTTGGCGATGCAGTATAACCTTCCGGAGCAACAAACATAACCTGATATTCGCCAGCCCCCAATCCCGTAAATTCATAAAAGCCCTTACCATTGGTCATCGTCTCCGCTAGAACATTTCCTTCTGCATCCAACAATTTAACTTTTACTCCTCCGATCCCCGGTTCGCCCTGATCGCGAATTCCATTGCCATTGAGATCTTCAAACACAAAATCTCCGATACTGCCACACTCTTCTGCAGAGGGCATCCCAATTAGATATGGTCCCTCAGCAATTCCTTC
>JANQRV010000513.1 GCA_028284395.1 Saprospiraceae bacterium | reverse complement strand
AAGGGAATACCGTAATACTCAAGAATTTGAGAAACAGCGCAGCTATCGTCCAGATCGAAGGGCAGCTGGCTTTCCCGGTGATATGGGTTGTCTCGGTTGTGATTGCGCCACCACCCGCCAGGATGCTGTTCTGAAAGCAGAAATAGAAGTGCACGCTGACGGACGGTTTCCCATCGTTGGTCGCGGCAGTTGCGAAGACTATATAACACAAAGGTAGTAACAAATGGCGAACCGTACGGGACGCTGCGGGTCATATCCGGACCGGGAGCCGCCAGTGTCCTGAATTCGCCATTGGGCATCTGGTGATCGCATAAGAACTGGACCGCTCTTTCTGCCGCTATTTTGCGTGGGGCCGTCAACCGATCGGCTATTTATAAGGAGCGGGTATTTTCATCCCAGCCCGCACGGGGGTCCTGGCCCTTTCCTTTAAAAAAATTTTCTGGTACGACGGCCAATAATTCTTCTTTTGAAAATGGAAGACCATAAGACTCGGCAACCCGAACGATTCCATCCCAGTCTCCTTCTTTTATCTGGAGCAACTCTGGGCCAATCTCCTTGCGAAAACCATCGTCTTCGCTGAGTTTTCGGATGAATTCTGATGCATTATTTACAATTGACATATCTTTATTATTTAGCTACCATTTACTGGGGTTAACAATCTTCTCCACTTCTTTGAACATATTGGCAAAGGCCCCTCCCAGGCTATTGAAAAAGCCCTCAATTTCTTTGGCCGCGTAGCCTGCTCCCTTTAGAGCCGAGTTAAGTGCTTCCGGGCCGAGATTGTAAACGTCTTTCACGAATCTGCCCACTTCACTGACTCCAAAACCAGCGTATTTGAGTGCTTCTGCCATTCCTTGGGCGGATAGATTGAAGACGTGTTTCAAGCCATTGCCTATTTGATTGGCGGTATATCCAGCTCCCTTCAAAGCGGAGGCGAGGGCTTTAGAAGACAAGTTGAAGACCTGTTTGACGGTTTTCGCTACCTCATTTAAACCAAAGCCCGCATATTTCAAGGCGATTGCCATGCCTTTGGTCGACATATTGAAAGCCGATTTTAGGGCATTTCCCACCTGCTGGGCGGTATAGCCGACTTCTCTCAATATCTTTGCTGTTTCGTTCGCTCCGAGATGGAAAGCATTTTCCATTGCTTTTGCTACATCATTAACTGCGTAGTGAGCGTCTTTTAATGCTTTTGCTACCTCCCTGGAACTAGCCCGATAGACATTTTTGAGACCATTGGCCGCTTCGTTTGCCCCCTTTTTCAGCGTTTTATAAGTCCTGACAGCTTCTTCTTTACTTCGGTGGTAGACATTTTTAGCGATATGGGCTACTTCTCCGCTAAATGCGATGACCCCTTTCTCCACTGCCTGAGCCCATTCACCCAAGGTGCCGAACACGGGAGCAAATAGGGCAAGTGCTTCATCTCTGATCAATTTGACGACGGCATTGTAAAGCGCTTGGAAATCATTCGGTGCAATATGAAGCCTCAGGTCGGGCATGCTAATGGTACTGCCGTAAAACCGAAAACTACCATTGGCAGCCAAATAGAACCCATGGTCCTTGCCCGCCTTAATCGTTGTGGCAGCATTGAGGCCAATATCGACCAATTTGATCTTGCCCCATTTGGTCGGAATGTCCAAATTTAGGTTGAAATTGATGCTGCCGGAAGCTTCAAAATTGCCATTACCGTAAGTACAAGTCAATTGATTGGTCAGTATATTGCCCCATCTCTCTTTAAACAAAAAACTCAATCCTTTGTGGTCTGCTTCTATTCTCATTTCGCGGGAAAGACCCAAAAGGTAGATTTTGGCTGAAAAATAGAGGTATGGCGTGGAATGCGGACTGACCTGCATTCTCATCGATGGAGCAGGATCTCCGGCGGCTCCGGTAATTTTGAAAAAATTATGGATGTTGATCGGGTCCATATCTCCCCTGACAGTAATGCCATCAAAGGTATCAACGTTGACAAAGGTGCTGGCTTTCCAACCCCAGGCGGTCATTTTACCCATAATAGTAACACCCTCATCCCGAAAATGAACACCGCCAATCGAGGTAGCAGAAGGAACGATGTTGACCTTGACATCTTCCAGCTTTACGTCGACGACATTGTTCATGGTATTCCTAACGGCAGTGGGTAGCGCCTGATAGGCGATGAAGGTAGCCGGAGACATAAAGCTCATGATTTGAATCATCGTCAGCCGGTCACTCGATCCGGCCAAAACGAATTGGTCGGGATCGTTGGAATCTACCAATACGGAAATACTCCCATCTACATCACCAATTTTTAGATTACCGTGAACCCCGACATTGTCGATCCAGGGAGCAGCATATGTTCCACCAAGCTGGACGGCCATCTGACGGATGATGATGCCTGGAATACCAAAGGGCTCTTTCCATTCATTACTGTTCTGAACCGTACCTGTCAATCCTCCTTCGGGATGCCGGCCGGTACCATTCATTGTGAAAAAGCCTGAAATGGATTCGGCCTGCATTTTTATACCACCGGTGAAAACCAGGTGGGTGTCCTCACCGTCTTTTCTCAAACTGAGGACCAGATCCTGAGAAACCGAGACCGTTGGTTCCATGGGTTTGCCTGATAACTCTATGCCGAGGTCGGATCGGGTGAAGCGCAGCTTGAATCCATCCCCATTGAGGAGTAGAAGGTCTCGCTGAATCGCAGCTTCTAGGAGGATCTTAGGGGTTAGCCCGGAAGTGTCGATGGCGGCATGGATGGCTAATTCTCGAACTTTGAATAGTCCACCGATGAATTGCATAATATCATCGTCAGAATTGGCAATTTTCATGCTGCCAAAGAAATTAAAGCCCTCGTTAATTCCAGAATCCAATGTAGGATCGTAAAGAGTTGACGCGTTGCAAACGATTAGGGTCGGACTCGATAATTTGAGAGCCTGTATGAGCGGGACGCCAGGCAAAAAAGTCCCGATGCCGAGGTCTTTTCTTCCAATAAATTTGAAGGAACATTTGGGTTTTCCCTTATAGTGGAAGAAATCAGCATATTCGAGTTTAAAACCAAATCCTCCGAATAGCGAAACACCACCGGAAACCTTTAGGGCATGGTCTTCCGGTGTCGCCAATTTAGTGCTTGTTGCCGGATCACCGGCGACTTCCATTCCCGGTGATCCAGTCATGCCCGGCTGACCGGTTGTAAACTCGATCTTGGGTTGATCGATGGTGACAAAAACGTCCAAGATGTCAGCTGCAAATTGGCCGATCTCACCAAATTCTCCCAAAATTGTTTGACTAAGTGTCAGTCGTCCGTCCTCGCTAATATTGGCCAACAACCTTTGCATGAGAGCATAGTGAGGCACCTGACCAAGGTCTATCAGTTCCGATAGTGGCTTGGCGGGTAGTGCTTCCGGCGGATGCTCCTCGTATCCTTTGCCAAGACTGGAGCCAACTTTTGCCAACTCCTCTCCCTGGTTCCTAATATTATCTAGTTCTTCCGGTATGATGTTTAAGAGAAATGCCCCGGGAAAGTCTTGGGTCGTTGACCATTTCGGGTTGCCATGAATGGTGGCGTGCTTACGCTGACCAACCAAATCGTGTACCAAATTTCCCTTGCGCTCACCAAATGCCCAAAATGCCTGGAGGCCGGTTTCATTGCCTGCTACCCGTTCTTGCCATGCTCGAATATCTCGTTCACTGCGGGCGATTGACCACAGTGAAACTTCGGCAATTTCTCCTTGGAAATAACTGTTCGATGCATCGTTGGAAAAACCAATGTTCAGACCGGTTTGGCCGGTAAAGTCGGATTGATTTTTGCGGCCTTCCGCCTCCAAGACGCCGTCGACATAAATTCTTTGCCCGCTCAACCCCGAACCAAACACGTGGGTAACCCGGTGCCATCTGCCATCGGCAAAATTAACACCTGAAGTAGCGATCACTTCGTTCCGCCACAATCTCGCTTTGATATTTCCGGCATGTAAATACACGTGACGGTCATGCCCATTCTGACCCCGGTCGCCAGCATCAATGCTGAAGAGGCCGCAATTGGCATGCTTTGTTTTAAACCAGATACTAACGGTATATTCTTTTTCGGATACATTTATTTCAGTGCTTAAATAATCCCCTTGTCCGTCCAATTTTAGAGTAGGGCGGCTACTTAACTGTGTTTTGTCTGTATTAGAGATAAGGGTCGTACGCAGGTGAGCATTGTTGCCCCGATGTGGTTGTGCTTCCTCCATGCAGGTGCTACTGCCTTTTTTGAATAGTAAAGCATAAGGTGATCTCACTCTTCGCCAATCATTACCGATTGTGGCGCGAAAGGCCTTTCTAGCACCGATACTATTTAATAGATTAGCTGCTTCTCCAGTTCCGGGAGCATTGCGGAGGGCGTCGTAGGTAGCAACTGCTACGATATCGTCGGTTTCTGTCTCGGCTTTGATCCAATTTGCCCAGGAATTCCAATGATTTTGATTGCCGAAAACATCGTGATTCACCTGTTTCTTGAGATTCCCGTCAGGATCCAGGACAACGGTATTTAAACCCCGTTTTTTACTCATTTCCACGGCCTTACCGTCGACTAGCAAATAAGTGTTATTCCCTTCGATGGAGTCAAAAGCCGACCCTCTTAAATAGACGCTAAGCAGCGTTTTCTTGATGTGCGCATTTGGTCCTTGATATGGTTGAAGTTCTTCAATACATTGATCACTGCCATATATGAATAGCAGTGAATAGGGAACCCTAACGCGTCTCCAATCTAGTCCCTGTTCAGCATTGAATACCCTTTGAACCCCAACGCTGTTTAGCAATGTTGCCGCAGTGCCAGTTCGAGGTGCATTTCGCAATGCATCGTAGGTTGCGACGGCAATGATGTCACCCGGCACAGAGTTGGCATTGATCCAGGTAGCCCAATTGTTCCACTGACCGGCGTTTCCGTAAACATCGTGATTACCGGATAGCTTGAGCTTTCCGTCCGAATGTAGGATGACGGTGTTGAGGCCTCTTTTTTGAGGCATTTCTCGGGTTTGCCCATCTATTTTTAAAAAAGTGTGGTTGCCTTCAGAAGAATCAAAGGCGGATCCTCTTAGGTAAGCTTTCATGTTCGGATGGATTTAGGTGTCAGAAATTGATTCTCGATACATAAAACATATTGGCAAAATAAAATATTGTGATGCTGCTATATTGTACGGTACTTTTTGGAATACGGCTGGATATTGCAAACCATATTCAGTTTTTTCTTCCCCGTAGACAGACAAAACCGGGAAATTGCATTAATTCCTCATAGTGTTTGGGGTCTAATTCCTTGAATCTTGGAAGAGGGCGAGGTTCCAGGAATTTTTCCAACGTGTATCCATTGTTTAAAAAAGCGAGAACAAGATCTTGCATAGGCCGGCGATAGCAGGGTACTTCAACGGGAGCCCCGAATCCTTTCCAGGTAGTGGTGACCTGTTCGGTCGCAAAATACTGTTGCGAATCAAAGTAGAGGAAGTCCATAAATGGATGCTGGGTAGATATCAATAAATGCCCCTGGGGCTTCAGTAGGCGATGAAACTCGGAAAAGACCGCATTTAAGTCCGGTAAATATGAAATGGTCAGTGCGGATAAGATGAGGTCGAAAGATTCCGGGCTGAAATCTACCAATGGCCGATTGAGATCCCGGACCGAAAATTTTGCACGTGGGATTTTTTTCTTTCGGGCTATCGATATCATTTTCTCACTGGCATCGAGACCGACCAATTCTGATGCTCCTCGCTCACTGAGGATTTCCAAGTAAATTCCGGGTCCACAACCGGCGTCGAGGATGTATTTTCCTTTGATGTCGGGCAGCAAGGACAACATAGCAGGTTTGTCATAATAGGCATTGTGCGGTTTGGTCGGAGCGATTTTCGCATAGGCTTCGGCCATTTGTTGATAAGCCTCGTAGGCGATCGGTTTTTTCATATGGTAAATATATAGAAAAAGGCCGCTGCAAGGATTGCAACGGCCATCTTGATCGTGTTCTCGGGAAATAACTCTATTGTGTTTTTATGACGCGTTTATGGATCACGTATTCACCTATCTCAATCCTGAGAATATAAACACCATCTGGAATGGGCCCCAATTTGAGACTATTACCGATGACGGCCGGACGACTTACAATGCGGCCATCTGGCTGTACAAGAGTGATGCCGTTTATGGCCATTGCGAAGCTATTGGAGATGGTAAGATCACCCGTTGTTGGATTCGGGAATACCTTTAATTGTCGGAGCAAATCGTGTTTACCCACTCCCTCTTCTTCCGGCATGATGTTAAATTGTTGACGGGGTCCACTGAGTGGAACAAGATCGCCGTGTTTGCTCAATGCTTTTATTTTTTCAATTTCAATTTCTGAATTTCTAATACCGGCAATATCGTCAATGATTCCTTTGATAAAGGCAATCGTACCATAACCGGAAACATTGTTTTGATCAATCCGTGTGATGGCAATTTCTATCTCCGTTTGCTCAGCCTGGACCTGGTCGATCGTAATCACATTGACAGATGGATCTCCGAACCAGCTTACGGGGTATTCTATTTCAATGCTTTCGGGATTGATCACAGCGCGATCGAAAGCAACACTGAAAGCAACGCCATAAATATCTTCGACAGGTTCGTTCTCAGTTCCTAAGACAATGGGGATTTTGAAAGCGGTATTGGGAGGGAGGCGCTCAATCTCAGAAAAGTCTACGAAAACCGGTGGAGCAAGCAAGGTGTTATCCAGTTCATCTAACTCCTTTGGTGTGCCGTGGTCACGCCCATAATTCTCTACGATGGCTGTCCTGTCTGCTCGATCAATGATGCCATCTCCATTGCAATCCGCGTGCTTGAAGTTGATACCGTTTGAGAACTCATTTTCCCAATCTTCGGAAGGTACTCCTGTCCATTCAATGCCCATGCGCTCTCTTGTTGGTCCTTCCTTGTTGAAGGCGAGTCCGATGTTGAGCAAATCATAATGCTGCACAATGTTATCGTCATTGGCGTCACCTGGCCAAACAAATTCATCGTCGTCGTCATCTTCATCCGTACATTCACGCGCTTTCCAGCTTACCAATACACAACAATTTTGCTGATTATCGATACAAAGGGTTAATGAATCCGACGCAGCACCGGAGGTGGGGAAGTCTTCGAGGGTGATCGGCAGATCCTGAAGACTGAATTGTCCAAGACTGGAACCATCCGGCTTAAAGACTTCGAATAATTCACTTTCGGGAGCATTGTACGAAAAATCAAGGTCCAGTGAATAGTTATTGTCCGAGTCTTCCTCGTCGTCATCATCGTCACATTCATGCGGTTCGACTAGAATATCACTGATTTGACAACCATTGTCTCCACAGATCACGGGGCCGATCGAGGCTTCGGTTCTGCAATTTTCATCAACATTGTCCACGAATAGCAATCGATGGGGAGAGACACCATCTCCTGTAAATGGGCCAAGCGTTATGAAGGGGTCATCGTATTGAAAAGATCCAAGTAAAACTCCTTCGGCATCGAAAACGCTATACCCTTGTCCGCTTGTGTTTTTAGAAGCCAATTCCACATCTACCAGAAACTTACCTTCTACACAGGGATGCGCTTCTACAACCGCAATTTTTATTTGGCAGTCGTTGGTGTCGCAACCAGGCGATTCAAACTCGATGACTTCACAACAATCTGGATGATCGTTGATGCATACTTTGATGAAGTCTTCCTCCCGATCCGATGGTTGAAAATTCTCAATAACAATCGGGAGGTCGGCAATATTGAAAGATCCAATCAGTTCATTGCCAAGACGATAGACATCAAATACTTCGTTGGGAGCATTTTCTACATTGAAGTCTAGCTTGAGTTGGTAGGAACCATCAAAATTACATTCGCCGATATTGACCTCCAGATCATCAATTTCACAATCATCGTCATCACAGTCAGCTGGTTTGAATTCGATGGCTTTGCAACAATTGTCTATATCATTGATACACACCTGGATGAAATCATACTCCCGTCCAGATGTCTCAAAGTTTTCAACGACGATCGGTAGGTCTTCAATTTTGAAGGTACCGATTAGTTCCTCATTGCGAACGTATAGATCGAAGAAATCATTGGGGTTGCCGTCTATCTTAAAATCGACCTTTAACCGATAAGTGTCATCATCATCGTCGTTGCATTCTCCCACAACGACTTCCAAATCGCGAATTTGACAAACACCACCGTTGCATACAGGTGATTTAAATTCAATTTCCCGGCAGCAATCAAACGCCCCTGCATAACAGATTTTCAAATAGTCCTCTTCGAAGTCTGATGGTTCAAAAGCGTCGAGCTCCAGTGGGAGGTCCGCTATTGAATAGGTGCCGATTAAGACACCATTCCGCACGTAAAGGTCAAATTTATCGACATTTGGATCCCGAACGATAAAGTCGATTTTGAGCGAGTAAGTGCCGTCTTCATTGCAATCGCCAACCTTTACTTCCAATTCCTTTATCTCGCAACTGACTTGCCGACAATCGATGGCTTTGAAATCTTCCTTACTTGAGCAATCTGGATTGTCGAGATCGGTAAAGACCAGCAGATATTTGGATTCACCATCTCCTTCAAAGGGGCCGACGGTGACAAAAGATTCGGTATAGTCGAATGTTCCTAGTTCGCGGCCATTCGCCGTGGAAATGGTATATCCCCTGGCATCATCACTGGGTGCAGCTACTTCGATATCGACGTAAAACTCTTCGCCATCACAGCGATGCGGTTCAATAACCTTAATGATCGGAGCGAGGCAATCGTTGTTGCAATCCGGTGCTTCCCACTGCGTTTTGGCACAACAGTTGGGGTTGTCGTTGATGCAAACTGCCAATGCGTCACGGCCGTCCCCTGAACCTTTAAAAGCTTCAATCTTAACCGGTAAGTCTTCCAGTTTATAGTAGCCGATGATTTCGCCGTCGGCATCGAGTACGTCGAAGTGCGTATGCGTAGGGTCTTCGTACTCGAAATCCAGGATCAAATGGTAGTAACCATCGCCCAGGCATTCACCTGGGCGTACCTGGAGCTCTGTAATTTTGCATAGATCTTCGTCGTCGGCATCACAATCAATGGGGGGCAATTCGTAATAACCAAAACAGGACGGTTCTGCAATGTCTAAAATTAAGAATTCGTGATCGGATGAATCGTCTCCCTTAAGGGGCCCAAAAACCTGCGTATTGATGGAAGCCTCGTATTCATATGGTCCGTTGATAACGCCATTTACGTAGACGTAATAGCCGAGGAAGTTAGGGTTGGCAACTTCAAAGGAGAGTTCTGCTTTGAAGTAACCATCACCATCGCATTCGCCGGCTGTTACTTTGACAGATTGGAACTGACATTGTTCGGGATCGCAATTTGGAGAAAGCAATTCCGTGTAGTTGTAACATTGTTCTGATGAATCGATAATCTTGACTTTCAATGCAATATCGAGTGAAGCGTCGAAAGATCCGATCGTGACTGGCAAATCTTCATAGGCATATCGGCCAAAGAGTTCATCGTTGATGAACAGGTCAAACTGATCGGAGGTGCGTGCATAATTGAAGTCGACCACGGCATCGTAAGTGCCATTATCGTTACAGGGTAGCGGTTTGGCCACAACGTCCCAGATTTCACAGATCGGGCCGCAATCGATCTCGTATTCGGTGGCGATACAGCAGTTGGGATTGTCAACATCGCATATTTCAAGAAGATCTTTACCGTTATCCGGAATTGGGATGGCCTCGAGTTGGACGGGTAAATCGCTGTATTCAAAGGTTTTGCTGAACCCGCTTTGGGTTTCGACCAGAAACTGAGTTCCGGATCCACGGTGTTTAAAATTAATCTTAAGACTGTACTTTCCGGTATCTGAACAAGAAACTTCCGACATTTCCAATTCGTCATTGACGCATTCTTGCTCTTCGACATTGATACAGAGATTGTCAATATGCAATACTATGCCCCCAAGCAGAAGCGTTTTTACCGGGCCGCGAATGATCACACTCCCGGCATTGGCCAACTCTGCATCGTTTTTGATTTCCAGGGTGATGCCCGGTGCCAGCGCTGTAAAACTGGTTTCTAGGTCGTCGAGAATGATGACTTGCCCACCATTGACAGCTATGTTTGCAGGTCCTTGCCTCAGTGAAAAGTCAAAGCTGATTTGTTCTACTGTTCCGGGATAATTTTGCAAATTAAAGACTGCTCCAATCTCTTCAAAAGTCAGGATATTGCCGTTTCCCTGTGGGAAAACCAAATCTTCCGTCAAAGGGTTTATCTTCAAATTGCCAAACCTGCGAAACCAATCAAAGTCCTGCAATTCAATTAGTCCGATCCGTAAGGCATCATCTTCAAATAGGATGTCTCCAGGGCCGAAACCGGTTTCTTCACCGTAGGTTTTTTCCTCGAAGTCGTCAAAGGTATAACAACCTTCATCATCATCGGTGTCGTCTTTTTCAGAAAAGAGACATAAGTTATCGATGAGAAACTCCTGCCCTCCGATGGTGAAGGACTTTAGCGTGCCGGTAAGACATAAAGTGCCCGAAGGTAAAAAGCTATTGGCACCTGCATCAAAAGCGGTAAATGTTGCCGTCACTCCGGGCGCAATCTCGCTGCCATCCGGTGATTGCCGGGCAAAATCCCAGACCTGTAAATTGCCGCCGTTGACTGCCAGATTTTCCTCGCCGCCGCCGTCCCAAATGTCAATGCATATCTTGGTGACCTCGTCATCCAATTCGGAAAAATCAAAGGTCAGATTGATGTTACTCACAAACAACGAATTTCCCTGTTCGGCAGGAAATCCGAATCCAGTTTCCGAACCAAAGACTTCTACATCCCAGAATCCCTTTTCTTCATTGGAATAGAGAAACTCCCCCAGAGATACCGGAACTCCGGCTTCCTCGAAGACGATGTCGCCAGGCGCTTTTTCATTCGATTGACCAAATTTTGTGCCCGGAGAAAGCTCTTCAAATTGTAGACAGGGCAGGTCTTGTGCGTTCATAGAGATTGTAAATACTACGCAAAGAACCAACACAGATAAAATTAAACGCATTCTAATTTGTGTTTTGATGCTTAGTAGTTGAATTTAGGACATTACAAAAGTGTAGATTTTATTCTTGGATTGAAAGGACTTTTGTGGTACATTCTTGGTGCTGAATTGATGTTTATTTTAATTTTTTATTGTTAATAAACTGGTTTTCAGATTCTATTACCGTTTTTTCTTCTTTTAATTATTGAGTTATGGTAGGGCGGAAACTGTTCCAAGTATTGATAAAACTGACTGAAAAGGAAATTCGACGGTTTGAATTGTTCGTCCGCTCCCCTTATTTTAACAAGCATGAAGGGGTCAAGAAGGTCGTCCAACAACTCGTCAGGATTCATCCAGACTACAACGAAGAGACCTGTGGGCTAAAGGTCATGGCTATCAGGGTCTTTGGGGGGAACGAAGAGGAAGCACGGAAGCAGCTGGGGCCCTTTTACACTTACACCTCACAACTTTTAGACCGTTTTTTAATCCATCAACAGCTAGATGCATCGGATTTAGGTGCAAAAACAACTTTGTTGAAATCCCTGCGCCAAAAAAAAATGAACGGACCGTTTGAAAAGAAACTTCGGGACTACACCAGGTTAGCGGAAAAGATGCCAATCCGGGATCAAAGCTATTATCAATTCGGATATGAAATGGCAGCCGAGGCAGACCGTTACTACGATCGTCAAGGTAGTAGAAAGAAAGATCACAATATCGAACTTAAGCACTTTTTTCTCGATCGCTATTATCTGACCGAAAAACTGCGAGATGCCTGCGAGATTTTTACCCGGAGCAAGATCCTTGACATATCTTATGAAAACTATTTTTTACCGGTACTCTTAGCTGAATTAGAAAGAAGGATAGAAGATTTTATTGGAGAATCGATGGTCATAACCTACTATCATACCTATTTGATGCTGACTACAGGGGAGGAGGGGCATTATTTTACGGCGTGGAAAACCCTGCAGGAGCACATCGGAGCATTTACCATTGCTGAGCTTAAAACCATTTACAATTACTTTCAAAATTTCTGCATTAACAAGATTAATGATGGCAATCAGGTCTTTTTAAAAGAAATATTCAAATTATACCAATCTCAGCTTGAGAAAAAACTGCTGTTGGAGGATGGCTACCTCAGCGAATGGCACTACAAGAATATAGTGACTACCGGTCTCCGACTGGGTGAGATGGACTGGGTGCAACAATTCATTGAAGATTATAAAATTAATCTATGGCCCAACAAGGCCGAAAATGCCTACCGATTCAATCTGGCTAATTTTTATTATGCCACGCACCAATATGATAAAGTCCTCAAGCTTTTGATCCATGTGGAATACAGCGATCTTCGTTATAGCCTGGGCTCACGCGCACTATTGTTGAGAACTTACTATGATTTGGGAGCTTATGAGCCACTCGATGCTTTGGCGGATTCCTTTCGACACTTTTTGCTGCGGAATAAACTCATGGCCAATGTCCGGCGACGGGGCTACAGTAATCTCTTTCGCCTTACCAGAAAGGCTGCTCAGCTTCGAGCAACCCACTTTACAATGGCCCAGCAAAAGGCATTGGAAGAACTCCGGAAATTGAAATTAGCCATGGATAAAGCTGGCAGCATTTTTAATGAGGCTTGGCTAAGAGAGAAAATTGTAGAACTGGAAAGAGAAATCACCGCATAAGGGGAACACCTATGCCGGGAACAATTTGATTGATCCGGTGAAAACCATCCTTAGACCTCAAATCCCCCCTTCAGTTCGTTTTGCCATTCCGATAATTCTTGCCATTTTCCACTGGCTGCCAACTCGGCTTGCGCCGGCCAAGTGCCTGGATCATGAAGAGAGAATTGATTGCCTTTTGTATTCAGAATGTCTTTGATGGTCTCCGGCGAACTCTGGGAGAGCTGTTTCCAAGTGTTAATGCCGTGCTCTTTTAGCAGTGATTCGATCGCCGGACCGATGCCTTCAATGACTTTGAGGTCCTCTTGTTCGACCATTCCTAAAATGATACGAGCTTGACCAACCCAGTCTTCTCTCTCAATGCGGCCGGGGAAATATTCAATGGCTTCGTTGACGATATTAACATCGTCGGGAGTCAAATTGGCCAGTTGAGAGAAGGAGTGAATTCCGAGGCGATTTAATTTCTTGACAGTGAAAGAACCAATTCCCTTTATACGAGAAAGGTCGTCGGCTGATTCCGTTGTTGCCTGACCAATTCGATTGAAATTAATCTGGCCAGCATTTTTGGCAATGCGATCCAGAATGACATCTTCTGGCTCTACGGAAAAAGTGCTGCGCAGGAGGCGTTTGCCCTCGCGGTATTTGTTGAGTTGGGATTCCAGGTCAGCGATGATGGATTCGAAGTTTTTCTGCCTGGCAATTACTGCCTCATACTTCTCTTTATATCCACCTTCTTCACGACTGAGACTTAGGTAAAGTGCGTTGAGCTTGTCATAGTCTGCTGCCAATTGATCGCGTTCTTTTTCGATTTCGGCAAGTAGCAAGCTACTGTTTTTCTGAGCCTCCAGCAGGTTTTCAAATTTAGTCTTGTAGGAATCAGCATCGGATACGATTTCGTCCATTTCCGCATAGTAGCGTGTTTGAAGCGTTTGGATGTCTTCCTGCATTTTATCCCTTGCGGATTCGAGGCTTTCGATGTGTGTTTTATACTCCGTGACCTGATCTGTATGTCCGGCCAATTCATTTTTCAATAGACTGTTTTCTTCACTAAGACCTTCGAGACGGGTGCTCAATTCCGACAACTTGTTTTGCAGCTCACCGAATTCGGTATCGATGCTGTTTTTGTACAGGCTATACTCGTTGCTCAACGATTCGTATTCCTGGCGAGCAGTATCCAATTGACCCAACAGGTCAGTGTTACCGGTTTCTAGCTCGGAGACCTTCCCTTCCCATTCCGATTGCGAAGACAGATTCACTCGTTCGAGGTTGGTAAGCGTCTGATTGTGCTGGTTAAACTGATCGAGGAGGTGATTGTACTTTTCTTCCCAAGTATTGATAATCTGACTGTTATTGTCTTCCAGTTCGATAATTTTGTTGGTGGCCTGAAGGTTGTCGTGTTCTAATTGGGCAAGCTGACTGTTTCTTTCTTCAAATTGCTGGAGCAATTCGCTGTATCGGACCTCCCAACCGGAAAGTGCCTCCAGTCGATCGTTTTCCAAAGAAGCTGCCAAATTGAGTTTTTCCGCTTCGAATGCATTCGTTTGGTCCGCCAGTTGGTTGTACTGCGTAAGCAAGTCATTGTATCTGGATTCCCACGCCATTACGGCATCGGATTGCTCTCTGCCCGTGTGTTGGAGACGCATGGTCAATTGGTTCTTTTCCTCTTCTAGGGACTGTAAGGCCTGTCCCTTTTCTTCTTCGATCTCCTGGAATCTGGCCAGCAATAGCTGCTTTCCTTGTTCCAACTCGCCAATTCGGTGATTGGCTTGGTTGTATTGTTCGTGCAATAAGTGATATTTGGATTCCCAGCTTCCAGCCGTTTGCTGTTGTTCCTGATCGATGAGATGCAGTTTTTCAAACGCTTGCTGTTTTTCCGTTTCGATTTCTCCCAGCTGATGTTGAAGCGCATTGTATTGCTCCAACAGGCTATTGTATTTGTCTTCCCAACCAGCCAACGCCTGATTGTGACTACCCCTTAACTCGAAGAGTTGTTCGGCCAGCAGGTTCCTTTCTTGTTCCACTTCACCAATTCTGAGATTAGCAGCGTTGAACTGACCGGAGAGCATTTCATATTTACTTTCCCACTCCTGGTTGTGTAGACTGCGATCGCTATCCAGGAAGTTAAGTCGCTCTGTAATTTCATTTTTCTCTGATTCTAACGCATTCGATAGCTCTTTCGCAGCGTTGCATTCTTCCTTCAATGTCGATATTGTGGTCTGTGCCTCGTTAAACTGATCCAGAAGACTGTGGTATTTATCTTCCCAGTCGCTAATCAGCTGTGAATTCTGTGCCGAGGCAACCATCAGTTTTTGTTGCTCCTCCTGGCCATCGGACTCCAAGGTGGAGATTTTCAGATGGGCAGCGTTTAATTGTTCTTTCAAATCTTCGTACTTAGCGCCCCAATCCGAGATTGATTTTCCGTATTCCCCATCCAATAAACTCAGGCGTTCAATGGCGCTATTTCGATCATTTTCGAGCTCCGTTAATTGCTTTTGTGCCAGTTCATACTGATTGTTTAGGTTATGAAAGCGCGCTTCCCAATCGGTGGAATTGTCGAGCAAGGATTTTTCCAGTTCTTCAATCGTTTTGGTCAGTTGTTGGGTTTGTTGGGCGTTATCTTCTTTTTCTTGAGTAAGAGCCAGGTTGAGCGTTTTTAACTCCGATACTTGTTGATGCGCGATGGTCAATTGATTATCGGCATCATCTTTTAATTTATTGTAAGTTCCGAAAACGTTGTTGTTTTCTTTCCTTAGTTCATCAATTTGCGCTGCGTATTCACGATGCTCGTCTAGCAAGGCCTCATACGAGGTTTTAAGGCTGTGTAATTCCGTAGTGGATCGTTGTAGCTTTTGAGTTACATTGACTTGTGAGTCCTCCTTACGCTCCTGCAATTGAGTGATGGTTTGGTCTTTATCATCCAAAATCAAGCGCAACTTTTCATAATCATCCCGCAGGCGACCGTGATTAGAGGTGAGTTCTTCGATTTGATGGGCATACTCTTGCTTCAACAGGTTGTAATCCTCTTTGAGTTTGCTGTTGGCGCCCTCCAGATCACTGTTGTTGCTTTTCCAGTTATTGATGGTGGTGGACAATTCGTGATGGGCAGTCTCCAACTCTTTGAGCTGTTTTTGCAAATATTGATTCTTGCTGTTGAGCGTATCAAAATCCGTCCTTGATTTTTTCAACTGCCGACTGCGGCGGTCCAGATCATCTTCTAACTGGCTGATCTTGGGCCGGCGAAGGAACCAGACTATGAGCCCGCCAAGGATGGCGGCACCTAATCCTAGTAGAATCAAAAGTGGAATCGAACACAACATGTGGAAGAAAGTTTTTAAATACAAAGTTTATCATTCAAACACAAACTGGAGGCTCCGTGGCCAACCTCTAAGTTGTTTAACGCAAGCAGCCATTTAAGTTAGTGTTTGAACCAAACAATTAGTAAATTTATTTTTTTCTCAATTCAAGCTGCATAACTACTGAGCTTGATCTAAATACTTACTTAATAAATACTTCAACTCTTCGGTTAGCCGCTCTACCTTCTTCGGTGTCGTTGGTAGCAATGGGGGCTGCCATCCCCTTCCCGGAGGTGATGATCTGCTCACTATTTAGACCATTGCGAACCAGATAGTCTTTTATAAAAGTGGCCCTTTCCAGGCTCAACTCTAAGTTGGAGGACCGAGTTCCCGTACTACTCGCATGGCCTTCAACGTAGACTCTGGCAGAGGCTTTACTATCCAGATACCGAATTAGATTCGCAAAAAACTCCCGTTGGTTTTGCGATAGAGCGAGGCTGTTTTTACCTCTTTCGAAATATAACTTGATATCGTCTTTTTTCAGTTCTTCTTCGATTTGGGATACGATCTCCTCTTCCTTCGCTTGACTTTCCTCCGTGATTGCCCTTTCCTGGAATTCGTAGACCGCTGCACCATTGACCAAATTGGCTGGAAACAGTAATTCTTCATTAACCTTGGAGAGGGTCGTAAGCTGGTCGGAACTAACTCCAAGATCCTGAAAAATATTTTTGATTTGATTGGCTCTGGCCAGCCCCAGGTCGGTTACGATACTGGTATTTTCTTCGTCGGAACGAAAAAGTCCCGTAATGATCAATTTTTTAGCAGCATTTTTCTTCAAGTATTCTGCAGTCGATTTAAATACCTTGTCAACATCCTCACTCGGTGGTTCAAATTCGAAGGCAGATTGCTTAAAGCGCAGATTATTGGCAGCAGAAGAAACGAAGTCTTGGCCGTCCTCTATCTTCAAGTTGTAAAAGGGGAGCTCGGCGATCCGAAAGGAAACTCCGCCGTATACTTTATCCTCCTCGGTAAGCACCCGCTCGTTGTCTCCTTTACGGGCAATCACTTGTTGCGGATCGAAACCAAGGGTGTGCAAAAACTCGCTCACTCTACGACTCCGGAAAAGACCCAATTCCTCATTATAGACCGAGGTCTCTGTTTCGAGATATTCTCCATCGATCAACAATACCTTTTGTGGTGCATCGTTTAAATAATTCGAGGCGACAGATAGTGCTTCCTTGACTTGGTCTGAAATCTCGGGCTTGGCTCCTCCGATACTGAATACGATGTTTTGGCTGGATTTTGCAATGGTTTGATCACCATCTTTAATCGCTAACGACGGCCCTGGAAAACCACAGCAAATTGCATTGTACAGGAAACTTCCTCCAATCACCCAGATCAGCAGTGAAACAACCAATAAGGGAAGTGGATTTTTCATTAGAAAAATTTATAATTTGTAAAATTGTCGTAGAATGCGATATGAGGATATTTAGGAAATTTATTGCTGGAAATTTACAAATTATTTGTGAATTCCATGAATTTATTGATAAGTCATTTCAAAAAGCATATTTTGCACTTTTTTATATACGAAACCAAAAACCGCTCTTGTATGAAGTTATTGCCCATTTTTCTACTAGCCACCATTCTACTAGCCAGTCCTTCAGGCACTTGGGCTCAGGGAAGCCGTTCCAATGAAGTAGGAAACGCCGTTTATTACGCCGATTATTTACATGGTCGTAAGACTGCAAACGGTGAGATTTACGACCGCAATCAATACACCTGTGCTCACAAAGTACATCCATTTGGTACCCTATTGCGGGTGACCCGTTTGGACAATAGTAAGTCCGTCTTGGTTCGGGTTAATGATCGAGGACCTTTTGGGGAGGGACTTGTTGTCGATCTTTCCAAGACTGCCGCTGCCGATATTGGTCTATTGCGAGATGGAAAAACGAGAGTGAGCATTGATGTTGCCGGTTTCTCTAACAACAATCCACGACCATCGGCGGCCAATCGCGACTTGGTGTCCCGATCAAATGCTTCAACCCGTTACAATCCCAACCCGTATTCGAACACACCGAGATCCGGTAACGGTCGAAGCAACGAGCAGTTTACCGCTAAATCGGGTAATACTTCCTATCCAAATATTTACCGTAGTAAATCCGTGACCAGCGACGACGCTCTGGATTTTCCAACTGACTATTCCGGTAACTCAACGAATCGAACGAGATTTGACCGCTTCGATAACAACAATTCCAATCGCAATACCCCGACCTTCAGTGCTCCCAGCAGGACCACTTCTACTACAACCGGAACAGCTATTCAACTTGCTGCATTTACGAACGTCAGTAATGCAAACCGGCAACTGGATGCCATTCGTCGTCAAGGTTTGACGGATGCCTATATTGTAGAGAAAAGAGTAGGAGGGAGGACTTATCAGAAAATTGTCATCGGCCCGTTTGCAAATCGTCCGGAGGCTCAGACTTATTTGCAGAATATAAAAAGTAGGTATCGGGTCAGTGGATTCCTAGTCACTTTATAAAGTTAGCAAGGATCGGTGGAGAGTGGCGGCCCCAATTCAGAAGGCAGCCACTCCTCACCTCATCAATGCTAATTTGATCTAGCCGTTTTCTGGGCGCAAGCTGCGAACTGTTTTTCCCGCCAACCACAACTCAGATTCGTGTAATTCGCGAAGTTCTTCATTCAATTTTTCCCGGTAATCAGGCTGACTGTTCGAATCAATGGAAACCTGCGCTTCCTTTCCGGTTGCAACTCGATCGTATAATTCTTCAAATACGGGTGCTACTGCATCCCTAAACTTATTTTTCCAATCTAAAGCACCGCGTTGTGCCGTCGTGGAGCAGTTGGCGTACATCCAATCCATGCCATTTTCTGCAACCAACGGCATCAGACTTTGTGTTAACTCTTCTACAGTCTCGTTAAAAGCTTCACTTGGGCTGTGTCCATTTTTACGGAGAACATGGTATTGTGCTTCGAAAATACCGGCGATCGCTCCCATCAAAGTACCTCGCTCACCCGTCAGGTCACTGTAAACTTCTTTTTTGAAAGTAGTTTCAAACAGATAGCCGGATCCCACACCGATGCCCAGTGCAACGACACGGTCAAATGCGCGTCCGGTAGCATCCTGGTGGATGGCGTAACTAGAATTCAAGCCACGGCCTTCCAGGAAGAGTCTTCTCAGACTGGTACCGGAGCCTTTAGGAGCAACGAGGATGACATCTACGTCAGATGGAGGAACAATATTGGTCCGATCGCGATAAGTGATGCCAAAGCCATGAGAAAAATAAAGTGCCTTTCCCGGTGTCAGATAATTTTTTAGCGTTGGCCAAACGGCAATCTGGCCGGCATCCGAGAGCAGGAATTGTAGGATCGTTGCCTTCTCTGCGGCCTCTTCAATCCCAAACAAGGTTTCGCCTGGTACCCAGCCATCTTCAACTGCTTTATCCCAGGATTTAGAGGGATTACGTTGGCCAATGATTACGTTGAACCCATTGTCGCGCAGATTCAGAGACTGTCCCGGTCCCTGAACGCCATATCCTATAATTGCAATCGTTTCGTCTTTGAGTACTTCTCTCGCTTTGTCCAGTGGGAATTCGTCTCTCGTTACCACGTTTTCCACCACACCTCCGAAATTCAATTTTGCCATAATGATTTATTTGTTTAATGATGATTTATTGCTCTTCAAACTCTGGTAGCTTTTTTTCCTCGAGGCTTTTCAGATACTTGTTGAGTCGTTCCATTGGTTTGACGATGGCAACCCTTCCAGACCTGACAAATTCGTAAATTCCAAGTGGCTCCAATTCTTTCAGCAGTGCTTCCGTTTCTTCCTGGTGACCCGTTTTTTCGATGACGATGTATTCCTCTTCGATCTCCAGAATTCGCGCGTTGTGTGCACGGATCAGTTTTTCTACATTATAGCCATTGGTGAAAATGTTGTGAGGTACCTTGTAGAGTGCAATTTCGGTGTAGATGACCTCTTCGGAGCGATAGTAAAAAGCTTTGACGACGTCCACCTGTTTTTCCAATTGCGCTACCAGATTGCTCACCCGGTCTTCTTCTACCAGCACGACAATTGTAAATCGGAAAATTCCATTCATTGAAGATTTGGAAACAGTCAGACTCTCAATGTTGATGTGTCGCCTGGTAAATACAGAAACAACTCGCATCAGCAGACCTGTTTCATTCTCGGTAAAGACCGTAATTGTAAATTCCTGATTCATTGTTTGGCGGTTTAGAATGATACCTACTTTATTCTAGAACTATTTCATCGACAGCACACCCCGAAGGTACCATCGGGAAAACGTTGTCTTCTTTTTCAACCATTACGTGCAGTAGATAGGGGCCTTCGTGGTTTAGCATTTCGGCCACGGCACCGGTCAATTCTTCCGGTTGACTAATTTTTCTACCCGGGACACCAAAACCTTCGGCGATTTTTATGAAATCCGGATTCTTCAGTTCCACTGCGGAATATCGACGATCGAAGAATAATTGCTGCCACTGCCGTACCATGCCCAAATAATTGTTGTCTAGTAAAACTATTTTTACTCCAACGTTCATTTGAGCACAAAGTCCCAATTCCTGAATCGTCATTTGGAACCCTCCATCTCCGATAAAAGCCACTACTTCTTTATCCGGCTTGGCGTACTTCGCACCAAAGGCGGCCGGAAGGCCAAATCCCATTGTTCCTGCTCCTCCGGAAGATACCCATTGGTTGGTGTCGCGGTAGCAATAATACCTGGCCGCAGCCATTTGGTGCTGACCTACATCGGTCGCTACAATAGCCATTCCATTGGTCTGGTCAGAAACTTCTTTAACGACCATTGGCATCTTTATCTCACCGTTTGCAGAAGGAGCATAGTCTTTACTGATGACCTTTTCGAATTCGATGCGGTCACATTCCTTGAAACCCGCCATCCAATCCGGATAGGACTTATGCTCAACTAAAGGTAACAGTGCTCGGAGTGATTCATCTGCATCCGCCAGAATAGGTACGTGAGCAAAAACATTTTTATTGATTTCACTCGGATCTATCTCAAGGTGGATAACTTTTGCCTGCTTGACGTAGCGACTCAGGTCACCGGTAACACGATCATCGAACCGCATCCCAATTGCAATGAGGATATCGCATTCATTTTGTTTGATGTTTGGGCCATAATTACCATGCATCCCCAACATCCCAACGTGCAAGGGGTGGTCTGAGGGGAGAGAAGACAAGCCGTGAATGGTGCATGCCACCGGAATGCCTGTTTTTTCAACGAATGCTCGGAAGGAATCCTGTGCATTGGCGATCTGAATGCCGTGACCAGCTAATATCAGCGGCTTTTGAGCGGAATTGATCAATTCGGCCGCTTTCTTTATTGCTTTTGGATTAGGCTTCTGATGGACGATGTAACTCCGGATCTTTGGCGTTCTTTTATATTCGAAATCTAACTTATCAATTTGCGCATTCTTGGCAATGTCGATAACCACCGGACCCGGTCGCCCGGAATTGGCAATATAAAAGGCTTTGGCAAATACCTCAGGAATTTCTTCCGCTTTGGTCACCTGGTAATTCCATTTGGTCACCGGCATGGTACAACTGATTACATCGGTTTCTTGGAAAGCATCTGAACCCAGCAGGTGGGAAAAGACCTGCCCGGTAATGCATACCAGTGGAGTGGAGTCGAGTATGGCGTCTCCCAGGCCCGTAATGAGATTGGTCGCTCCCGGGCCGGAAGTGGCCATACAGACCCCGGTTTGACGCGTCACTCTGGCAAAGCCTTGTGCAGCATGAATGGCTCCTTGCTCATGACGGGGCAGGATGTGGTTGAGCCGGTCCTGATATTTGTACAATTCATCATAGACCGGCATGATGGCTCCGCCGGGATATCCAAATATCGTGTCTACTCCCTCTTCAAGCAGACATCTTAGCACAGCTTCAGCACCTGAAATATGATCCTTTACCAAGGTATTGGAAAAGGATTGAGGCTGATCATTTGAGCTGTCTCCTGGTATGGTATGTTTCATGGTCGAAAGATTAATTGCAATTTTGAATTATAGATCTGTTACGCAGCCTTCACTTGCGGTAGATACTGTTTTGGCATATTTGCGTAAGATTCCCTGACTTTCTCGTTCTTTAACGGGCTTCCAGTTGGCACGGCGGTCCGCCAGTTCTGTACTGCTCAAGTGAACTTCAAGCGTATTGCTGACAGCGTCGATGGTGATTTGATCTCCATCCTGTAGGAGGGCAATGTTGCCACCGATCTGCGCCTCGGGGGTAATGTGTCCGACTACAAAACCGTGGGTGCCTCCAGAAAATCGCCCGTCGGTAATCAGGGCGACGGATTTTCCCAAACCTTCCCCCATAATGG
>JANQRV010000507.1 GCA_028284395.1 Saprospiraceae bacterium | reverse complement strand
AACTGGGCGCTCCGTGTACAAAGACAATCAACGGCAAAGAATCCTGCCCGATCTCCACGTACCGTACATCACGCCCCATCTCCGAAAAGTAGGAGATCTCCGCCGTGTACCCCAAAGGATTCTTGGCCAATGTGGTCCGGATCTCCCGGTCGCTCATCCGCAATTCCCAGATATCGCAGGTATACCAGATACAGCCGGCCAGCAAGAAACTGATCCATAGCCACCTAACACTATTTTTACTAATACTCATTTTCAAGTGCTAATTTGATCAAAAAACAGCTTCCTCACAGAAATGTTGCTTGTAAAGTAAAAAAGACCTAAATTTGCATCGCCTCAGACGAAAGGTCTAAGGTTATTCCTCTTAATCCTGGTGAAAATTCCGGGGATTGACCGGTAGTACGAAGGGTTCTCTTTCCAGTATACGAAAGATGAGGCCGGAAGGTTACCCGTTGATGGGAGAGGAGTGAAATGGTCCCGTAGCTCAGCTGGATAGAGCAGCTGACTTTAAGCGCAGTTCAAAAGAGAACTGAAATTAGGAGCCTTCGTGGGGAAACGGAACCCACGGAGTGGATGCCACTGTATCGGGGAAACCTAAGTTCGTGAGAATATGGCAATCCCGAGGAAACTTTAGATCTCTTAAAATGTTTTGTTTGTTATGTATAAACATCACACAAAAAATAAAGGAGATCTAGGTGTATTAAAGGCTAAGCTTGACTTATTTGAACAAGGATTCTTAATTTTGAATCCTGAGACCGAACATGCACCTTTTGATTTGGTCATTTACCGAGCAGGCGTTTTCAGGCGCATACAGGTAAAATACCGATCTCTCAATAAGAGAGGAGCATTGGAAATTGCATTTCGCAGTAGTCACTGCGATACCAAAGGTGTTGTTTTTAGAGCAGTGAATAAATCAGAGATAGATCTCTATGCTATTTATTGCCCGGAAACGGATGAATGTTATTACTTCAATCCATGTTCTTACAATAAGTCGATAACAATTAGGGTAAATGCACCGCGAAATAATCAATGTGAAGGTTTAAACTTCGCAAAACAGTTTCGAAAGGTTCCGTAGAGACTATACGTGGCACACCTGTGATGGTGAAGAGATAGTCCAGACCACAAATTTTTCCTGAATATTTTGGGAAAAAGCGTCGAAAGGCGTAGTTGGTAAGCTAATCAGCAGGCCTCAGGTTCGAATCCTGACGGGATCACTAATTTATCCATAATTAATTGAAAGTCAGATTTCTATGTCTGTATTTTCATGCACAGGGTACCGGGAAAGGGTGCCACACAAAGATAGGGGTACATGCGGATAGAATCCAAATTGTTCCCCTATTTTGTTTTTCACTCACCATTTGTCATTCCTTTATGGATTAATTTTAGAGCAGAGCGTGCAAATAATTAGCTGTATCTTTTAGGTTGTTTCTTCGAAAGTGATCAGGAACTTGATAGGCATCTAATTTCGGATTCCTCCTGTTTAAAAGCAGATCACGAATTTCAATTGGCATGATTACGTTAGTGTCAAGGACACAGATGAAACGAACGCTATGTATCATATAATCCGGACTCTTCGTCTGCATTCATAATTTCAATAATGAGCTTTTCTTGCTCAGCCTTCATACGCTTCTTAAAGGTCATCACATCTTCGAATTTCACTCTACGATGTCTGCCAATCTTGGTGTATGGAATTTGGCCTTCTTCAAGTAGCTTGACTAAATGAGGACGAGAACATCCGATTAAATCTGCCGCCGCCTGAGTAGTCATTTCAGTGGCAACGGGGACGATTGAAACCAATTTCCCCTTGCTCGTTGCTTCTAATATTTTGGCTAAAAGTTTCAAAGCTTCTAAGGGCACCCGAATTCTATCCTTTGTCTCTTCGATTTCGATCTCTGGGTTATCCTCACGCAATCGATCAAGAACACTGGCAAGTGTATTGTAAGACTCCATGGCCAGTTTTTGTTCTTCTTTCGAGGGTTTGTGTACTTTTTCAAGATCTATTGTTGTCATATTTGGATATTGAAACTTTGTATCGGATGATTAAATCACAATACAAAAATAAACGAAATAAACGAAATAAACGAAATAAACGAAATGGCCCCGCACCAAAAAACCTCGCCCTTCTTTCATTGGCTCCAAAATCCAGACAGCCGGATATCTATACACTCTGATTAGATATATCGTCGCGATTCTGAAATTGGGCGCAATGGAGCAAAGTTTTTCGGTGAGTAGCATTCTGGCCCCGATTGGGACAGCCATTATTACCAGCCTTTTAGGTTGGTTCCTGGGAGAGCTATTGACAGATGGTGAATATCGAAGCGAAAAAAGCGTTGACACAGAATCGGGGCGGGTTGCGGATGAACTTTCCCGGTTCATCGAGGCCATTCAATCGTTGCACACAAAATACATCGAAACCATCACCGAAACCAATCGCCAGTTTTCAAAGGCGAGAAGTATCACTTCAGCATTTAACGAACCCTTTCAATCCATTAATGCTTCTCTGAAAAAACTCGAAAAGAAAGACGGTCTCGCAAATTTTGGCGATGAAATGTTAAAACTGATCGAAAGCCTGAGAAATGCAGCCGGTGCGGCGGAGGATACGGCTGTATTCCTTAACCAAACGAGGGTGTTGATCGATACTTATGAAAAACTTATAAAGAAAATAGCTGATGAGAAATAACGATTTAAAACACTCAGAGATATTTGTTCTTCTGGCTTTCATTTTCATGCTGTTAACTGTTGACAGTGCCAGTAAGCTCTGGGAAAACCCTCCCACCGTCACCCTGTCGGAAGAGGATGAAAGTTTTAGGTTTCAGTCGGGATCAGCCGAATTGGAACAAAGTTTTTTGATAAAGCTCAAAGAAGAAATTATTCCAGGTGTGGACTCACTTGCTCAAGCTTTTGACTGCGATGCCATCCAGATCATAGGTCATACCAGTGGAAGTCCCGTCGGCAGAATTAGCTTAAGTGAAAACGCTTCCAACCTTGACAAATATCTGGCCGAAACAATTTATGATCCCTGCAACCGGCTTCGAGCCGGCAGCAATGTGGATTTGGGAATGATGAGAGCATTGTCCGTCATGACGGTTTTCCGGGAGTATCAGAACGAAAAAGCAGAGACTTTGACAAATATCAGGTATTGGCTTCCCTATTCCGCCGGGCCGTTGATACTGGAGAGTGGGGAATTGATACCAGAATGGAATGTCGTTTCAGACGTAAGCGTCCGAGCAACCCCATATGTGAATGTCGACCTGTGCATCGTAGCTTTGTGCTGAACTAAATCTAGCCAAAAATGTCAGCACACAAAAGACTTACGGCCGAGGAATGGTCGGCACTTATCCAAGCCCAGTTTGAAGGCAAGCAGACGATCAAGGCATTTTGTAAGGCCCACCAGATCAAAGAACACAACTTCTATTATTGGAGAAGCAGGCTGCAACAAAGAAAAGTACAGGCAGAGGGTTTTATCTCCCTCAGAACTGCAAAACCATCGACAGGAGCAATGATTTTGCGATTAGGTAATGGGATGGAATTGGAACTGCCGCTAGACTATTCCCCGATTGCTTTGGCAGATTTGATCTGTGCCCTGAGATGTTAAGTTTTTCCAGCAAGCAACGCTATTTTTTATATCGTGGTGCAACAGATATGCGCAAGAGTTTTGACGGGCTAAGTGGTTTAGTACATGCTCACTTCGATCATGCCCTTTTGAGTGGCGATATCTTCATTTTTCTGAATCGACGACGGGATCGGATTAAATTGTTGATGTGGGATGTGAGTGGCTTTGCCATTTATTACAAACGCCTGGAGCGTGGCACCTTCGAATTGCCTCAGTTTTCAACAGATCAAAGCAGTCTGGAATTGAGTTGGTCGGAACTGGTTTTGTTATTGGAGGGCATTGAAATGGGGAGCATAAAAAGACGGAAAAGATATCGGAAGAGGGCCTAAAATCTGGTGCTTTTTTCGTATCTTGAGGATGTGGAAATAGCAAAATTAAAAGCTGAAAATGAGGCGCTTAAACAGCAATTGGCACTTCTGAAAAGAGACCATGATCTGTTGCAACAGGCCAAGGCAAAATTAGAGTTCCGCCTGGCAGAATTGCACCGACTGATCTTCAGTAGCCGCTCCGAACGCTACCTCCCCAATCAAGAGAAATTACCCAATCAACTCCGTTTTGACTTTGGAGAATTAGATCCGATAGAGCAGGCCGTCGATGAATCCGATGACGGAGCCAAGCAGGTGATCACCTACGAACGTAAGAACAAGAAACATCCGGGCCGTCACGCCATCCCCGATCATTTACCAACAGAAGAAATACGTATCGAGCCCAGTGAAGATGTCAGTGGTGCAGAGCATATTGCCGATACGATAATAGATACCTTGGATTATCAACCTGGCAGCCTGATCCGGCGCCGGTTTATTTTTCCACGCTACCTTAAAACCGAGGTAAACGAGCAGGGGGAAGAAGAACCTGTCTTTGTTCAGGGACGGATGCCGTCTCGGCCCTTACCTAAAAGCATTGCGGAGGCAGGCTTACTGGCTCATTTAATTACTTCCAAGTTCGTCTATCATCAACCCTTTTACCGCCAGCGGCAACAATTTGAACAGCTTTATCAGGTCAAATTGGCAAAAAGTACCGTCAATGACTGGTTCCGGGGAGTATGTACGCTGTTGGAACCACTCTACAATCGCTTAAAGCAAAAAGTGCTAAAGAGTGATTACCTGCAAGCCGATGAAACCCCCTTGTCAGTACAGGACAAGCAAAAATCCGGGAAGACCCATCGAGGTTACCAATGGGTCTATCATGCTCCATTGGAAGGGCTGGTCCTGTTTGATTATCATAAGGGGCGTGGAAAAGATGGTCCCAAAGCAATACTGTCCCGTTTTAAAGGCAAGTTGCAAACAGATGGTTATGCCGTTTACGATCAGTTGGTCAAAAGATATAAGAATATTGAGTTGATAGGCTGTATGGCTCATGCACGTCGTTACTTCTTCCAGGCCAAAGACTCTGAACCTGAAGCAGAAAATGCGCTAGCCTATTTTGCCCAACTCTATGCCATTGAGCGGAGTTTGCGACAAGCTCAAGCCAACCCGGAACTGGTCCGAAACACAAGACAAGAACAAGCACTACCAATACTGAACGAATTATTTGATTGGGCCAATAAGCAGCAGGAGCAAGCCCTGCCCAAATCCCCCTTTGGCAAAGCTCTAAAATACCTGCTGCAACGCCAGGAAAAGCTCACTGCTTATTGCGAAGACGAAAGAGTGCAAATCGACAACAATCTGGTCGAAAACTCCATCAGGCCACTGGCCTTGGGACGCAAAAACTATCTCTTCGCCGGCTCCCATGATGCCGCCCAGCGCATCGCTATGATGTATTCTTTCTTTGCTTCCTGCAAAAAACAGCAAGTGAACCCATATCAATGGCTTAAGGCTGTGCTAGAACGATTACCAGATTGTTCTATTAATCAAATTGAGGAGCTGCTGCCTGGAAAATGGGTAGAGAGGGAAGAGGCCTAGTTGCTCGGACGCTTACCATTGACAAATCACAGGGAAAAGATCCACTTCCGCCATCAACCCGCAATGTTTGCCAAAATGTTGCGGGTTTACATTTTTAGAATTTAATTTCGAAAACTGGTATTTTGAACCGGAAGACCCGGTGGATAGTGGGTTTCGGACGATTGGTTAGGGAGTAGCTTTAAATGGCCGATAATTTGCTTATAAGGAACGACACAAAAAAATAGTTTACCCTACATAATACTATCATCTGAAGTAAATTCACGAAAATAAGAATCGTTAATATTTTTTTGTCTTTCAAAGTTGTCAATCATATTTTTAATTGTCGGGATATTAGAAGGATTGATAGCCGGTTTCTTCAAACCATACTTTGTTCTATTGACTTTGTTAATATAGGATTGGTGACCTTTTGATAAATTTTCCAGATTACTTAATTTCAATAATCTGTTTACGATCCTCTGCAATAAACGAAGGTCCGTCTCAGCAATTGACTGATAGTCTAAATTTGACATATAATTTTCCGCCGTTTCTCTTAATTCGTCATTTTTGCTATACGCGAATCTTATTATTTTTCTTAGCGAACTGCCCTGATCAAGATTGGAAGCAGTCAGGTACTCGATTACTGCAATTTTAACCCTAAGATCTCTACGGTCCAACAAGCTATTAAATTGATTCAGTAGCTCTTTGTCATAAAAATTAGAATAAAGGCAGTATCGGAGGATCGGTAACAGCATATCGACCTTGCGTTCATATATGTATTTCTTGACTAGGGCATTTCTCGTTTCGAAGTCAACTTGAGATTTTAAAAAATAGTCAATCGCAGGATCAAAAATCACCCCCATACGCCGGTGCAACAACTGAACCAGGTAATGCACTGTCGATGGATCATCTGGCTTAAGAGTTCTAAAGCATGGTTTAATCAAATCGGATATCATACCTTCTCGTATGACAAATTCTGCCAAGACAGACAAATTTTCTTGTTTGTTAAAATCCACTTGTTCAAGAAGAAAATAAAACAATTTCTCAATATCATCATTCCAATTTCTCTGGTTTTTTCTAGAGGCAAAGGGCAGAATCACATCCAGAATCTTAAGCTCGGTTATCTTGGCACTCTTTAAGAATTGATCCAATTCATATCTAAATTGCTCAGATATCCTTTGACCTTGAATCAAATCAAGACATTTGCGAATTATCCTTTCATCATTATTTCGGGCAAAAATCGCTTTGTTGTATGCAAATAACTCCTCCAGCAGCATTAAATGTTCTGTATTTAGGAACATTTCGCCGGTCAGTTTTAAAAATTGTGCAGAAGTAAAATTAATATGCTTCAAATACTTAATACAAACTAATTGTAGTTCTAAAGTGACTTTGCTTTCCAAAGACTTCACTACTACATGGCCAGATTCAGAATTGAACCACTCATTTCTAATGAGAATATTCAGCAACTTAATAAAAGGCTTGGAGTCAGTCAGGGTCTCTAAAGAAATAGTGACGATTTGATTAAATGCATCCTCATCATCAGAATGCATCCTGGTCATATACCCATTTAGGATATTGAGATCCATCAAGGTATTCAATTCATAATCCAGTAATATTTTAAGAGAGTCTGGATTATACAGATTATAATTACCAAAATAGGTTGCTAGCTCTGTTCGCCAAAAAGTGTTGATATTTGAATTATGGTTTTTCCTGCTTTGAATTAGAGGCGCGTAGTAGCGGTTCAATAGGTCTATAAAGGTGCTGCTTTGATAATTGATTCCGACAAAAAAAGCGATCATCTTCTCAAGACGTTTGCTGTAGACCTTCCAGCGCCACCTCAACCTCTCAACCAGTTTTTTCAACTTTTTCTCGACATATTGGTACAACTCCTCTTCCGAAAGTTCATGAATTCTTCGGTACTGTTCGAGAATTGTATTGAAATTTACCCCGACTTCAATACTCTCAGTGAATTTTAAGAGACTGAGATTTTCGGGTTTTGTATTGTATGCTTTTTCGTTGCGGCTTGCCATTTGTTGATTTAGTTTCAGTTTGAGTGAAAATTGTCAGCCGGATAATGGGTCTCAAGGTAGGTCTTTGACCAATCTGCTACCTTGGCCAAAGGAGAATTCAGTAGATTTTTCATCGTTTCTTTAACCTTGGCGTTTTTAGTTCCGAACAAAGTAAAGTATTTAATTGCTAGAATTTTTATCCTAGAAAAATCACTACTTTCAAGAACATGAAGAATTCGTTCTTCTGCAGTCGTATTTGTTTTTTCAAAGGAAATCAGGACATTTAGAAGGGCATAAATAGCGTTTCTATCGTACACTTTGATTAAATGATGAGTAAGTTTGTTGAGAGTTTGATCATCGCAATAGCCAACTTTGATAAAATACTTTCCAATCACTAGGCTAAGTTTTAAATTTTCCTTTTCAAGCAATTTCGTCATTTTGGCCTGAACACAAGAATTGAAATACTCGATATTTGTTAAGTAAATGGTAGCCTCTTTTGCAAACTGCCAATCTTCATTGTCGAGGAGGTGGTAACATTGCTTAATTGCCAAATGGGTATTTTTCTTGGTAGTCGCATTAATACGAAATGACAAGAATTCTAAGGAGTCATTGTAACTGGATCTAGCATCTGTGGGGCTACGACACAGGTATTCGATTAGCACCAGGGAAAGATTCTGAAGAGGTGTATCAAAAGACGACTTTTGATGAAACTCGTAATGAATCTTATCCACTTTGATTAGCGCTATCAAACTATCCACTAACTTTTGAGCTTTCTCTACCAAAAAATTGTCATAATATTTTATGTTGGAGAAATAGATGAAGGCACATTCAGTTAATATTGGCCGTTTTAATTCTATTATTGATTTGAATTCCGAAATGAACCTTGACCCTTCGATGCGAAAGTTCTTTAGTGCTTTTATCGCAATCTCCCCTAAGATACTGAAGCCACCTTTCGCATTTTTGGCGATTTCCATGAATAGGAGGAACACGCGCTCTTGTCGAATAAAGTTTTCCAAAAAATTTAATGCCCATCTTCTTACAAATTGGTTTCTATTATTGATCAATGGCAATAGAACTGGCACAAGATCGGATGATAGTGGATAACTTTGATTCTTCAGCATCCGGAAAACAAGGAATATAAATTTTTTATCTCCACTTTTTAATAACCTGATCTGGATTTTCAGTAAGTCTAAATAAGCCTTCTTTTTCTTTAGGATTTCTAATCCAAGTAGTAAATCCTCAAAGTGATTTCCGTTGACCAATTCTTTAAAAACCTTTCTTTTTATGTCAATTTTATTGGCAAAACGGACCAGATACAAGCCTATCTTTTGCTTAGTTGTCTTCGTTGGTGCCGATCTCCAGAGATTGATGACACTCCTCAAGATGTCATTGTCAAAGAAGTTGATTCTTTGATTAATGGCCTGTGTTAGGAGGTGGAAATCTGGGATCGGTACTTGAAACATTTTTTGGATACTTGCCACATTGTTATGCAGATCTTCTTCTGAATAGCTTTTAAAATATGAATAGCTTTCATTCTCTAATCCAAAAAAATGTGCTGCGTAGTAGTACAACCCCAAATGTTGCAGGCTGGTATTTCCCTCAGCTTTGAGTAATGGTATCAATTCAAAAATAATGATCGAATTAGAAAAAAACAGTTCTGGGAATTTATTCCGATTACCTACAGCATCAAAGGATTCTTCCCGAAAAGCAATGCTCTCGGATAAGTTGCGATTGACCTGAAAATATGAATGATTCAGGCCAAGGTGCTCGATTAGTCTAAATATTTCACCTAAATTGTCTTTTGAAAGGGTAATAAAATATTGCTCGGCTCTGGTCCTGGTGGATTGATCTTTGGAAGAAATAAAAGGTCTCACTAATTCTTTAAATATTGCCTTACTTTCCGGGAAAATTTGATGGGCCTTACTAATTCCTTCCATAACCATTTCCTTATTGCGTGCTGTCTTTAAGCACCTTTCTACAAATTCGACCTTAGCTCGAAGCTCGATTTCTTGTCTCTTATCCAATGTTCTAAATGCCAATAATGCAAGGGCCTCATCACTTCCATAAAGGTAACCTTCCAGTTTTTTCTGCATTTCCTCATTGATTTCAACACCTTGGTGTATTGTAATCAACTCGAACCCCAATCCTTTTATCTGTAAGATTTCGCAATCTAAGGCTTTCCAAATGAGGGCCCTCAATGTCCTAATAGTCTGGAGGTAGTTAATTCTAAGTTCTCTTCTGATCTTAGTGTGAAGAATTTGAAAGAACTGAGAAGGGGACCTCAATATTTCCCCGGTCGTCGAAAGGCGCTCCTCAAACCCTTCGTCCGAAAGAAGCGTATCATATAGTAAATTCTCAACAGTTAACTTGGTTACTTCTTCTAGCCCCTCATAGAGTTCAATTAACCTCTTTATTATATCTGTATTGATATGGTTTATTGCTTTAAGGTATTTGCAAATTAAAATTATAGTCGAGTCAGAAGAGCTACTTGATAATTTGGATTTTACTCTCTTTAAAACCGAATCGGTAGAGATTCTGGAGGCGATCAATTGTTCCAAGCCCGTCTCTACTACCAACTTGTCATCATCATCCAGAAATTCCGAAAGTCGATCGAAGAATATGTCTAGGTATTTTTTCCTTTTGAAGTTATAATTGAAAAAGAGTTCGGAAAGGATAGAACATTTTTCTGTGGTATTTGCTCTTAGGATGATCTTTCTGGTTAAGTCTTGAAAGGTTCCCATTCGTAAGATACTTGAAACGAGTTCTATGTTAATAGTACCTGCCGGATTTAACTGAGATATTTGTGGCAGAATATTAATTATTTTTTCCTCTAACTGTATTTTAGTCTTTTGGCCTTGACCGGTCTCTTCAATTAGCTGTGCAGCCAAACTAATATCCCGAAACAAGAAATACTCATAATTGCTTTTGGCGTTGAATACCCAATCAATAAATGTATCTGCCTCTTCTCCAAGTAATCCGGCAAACAATAAAATCGGCTCTCTGAATTCAGCCATGTGTAGGCAGAGTTGAATAAATCTCCAAGTAGCTTTTCGGTTTTTTTTCCACCTTTCGTATAACCATTGGCCTACGAAAAACTCCATGAAGGTTTGATGAATAAAGAAGTAATGTGTACAATTTGTTGAATCCGAGCAGTAAGGACAATTTTGTTCAGTGTTGCTTGCTGCCAGTATCCCCATTTTAAAACGGAAGAATTTAAGACCGCTAATGATTTCAGTTTCCTTGCTACTTAAATCTCCTAAATTGCTCAATACGTTATGTAAATCTTGCAGCCCTGTAATCTTGCTTTGCCGACAATCTGTAACCGGAATATTGGTTCTTAAATTTAAAGCGATCCTCTGAAGAACAATTCTTGCCTGGTACTTATAATCCTCCAAAATTTGACTAGTTTTCTCGGCTTCTGGATTTATTTGGGGAAAGATTTTTAGAAGGGTATTATCCAAAATGGTATCGATGTGCAGTTGATATAGTTTAGACCTGGTGTTGGCGAATTCCTTAAATATCTCTAGACCTTTTCTGACACACTCCCTTGTGGCTATTTTTAGCAGGAGTGGATTTTCGATCACACTTTTCAGAGAATGTTCCCGCTCCAGGTTTTGTATGATTTGGTCTGCAGTGATATTTTGATCTTCGTCTTTCAATACCTCTAACCATTTCTTTACAAAGGTTTTTCTTAGGTTCTTATTAAGGGGCAAAATGGAAAAGGAATTTTTCATTTCTAAATCCACCCCCACTCGGAAGTTCGCCAGCCTGACTGCATTGATTATGGGCGAATTGGGATAAATTGACTGAAAGTTCTTGATGCATTCTTTCCACTCGATCCGTTTAGCCAAGGTTTGGACTTCATCGTAGGAATCAATTACCAGATATATGAGTCCATCTTCAAGAATCTCAAGGGCAAGTTTCTTTGCCGCCTTTTTGGCATTGTTATCAATTTTTACAAAGTTTTCAAATCGTTCTGCGATTAAAAGATCGATTCTTTTAGGGTTCTCTTTGCCAAGATCAATAAATACAGGGATGTACTTTTGTTTTATTTCTAAACGGCTGTGTAATCCCAGGTAATTTCGACAAAGGTCAGTCACTAGAAATTTAAGTGTAACGGTTTTTCCGCTCCCAGGTTCTCCTATCAGTGTAATTTGTGAATGCTCATTTATTACCTCTTTTAAGTTTAGGATTCGTGATTTGGGCTTTTTTTTCTCGATAACTACAACTTTGTCACTGGGAGAAGCCCCTTCCCGCTCCTGTAACATTACGTAAACATCATTTATAGAAACTTGTTCTTCATCGATCTTGTTGTTTTTTTCTCTTAATCTAGTTACATAACGAATAATAGTATTCCGCTTCTCCTCATCCTTCCAATATTTGCGTGATAGGGTTTCTTTAGATATTCTCCAGTTCAAAACTTCAGAATCCTGTACATACAACCCCCAAGGGAAATCCTCTTTGTCTTTTACAAAGCCAATGTCTCTCTCAATTTCTCTGATTCCGATCAGCTCCTCCCTCTCATTATTATTGACATATTCTGCTGCGATACTGAAGGCTTCCCCAATACTTCGGCCACTGGCTAAGGCCTGATAAAATCTTACAGATAGACTAATGGCTTGTTGATCACTTATAGACGCGCTGGTAGCAATAACTGCTGGTACTCCCTCCTTATACAATGCAGCTACATGTTGAAAATTTGAACAGGCATTAAGAAATACAAGCTTTAGATTCTTTTCCTGTCCAATGAAAGTCGCCAAGCTCTTCCTTTGAAGTGGGACGTCGGTCAAATCCAAAGTCTGGCTGTCCGAATGTCCACCATAATGGAATAAGGTGATTCTATTATGAAAGCGATTTAATTTGTGGAAGATTTCGTCAATGGTGGCGCTTGGTATTAAATTGAATATCAATTCCCCTCGATCCAGGTTTTGCTCTAGCGCTTGTTCCACCTGTCTCCACTCCTTATCAAGGTTAAGACTTTGATTAGGATCATTGGCAAAAGCAAAAAGAAAAATTTGTTTCTTTTCCATGGATTTCGCGAATAATTATGCTGGTAATAAGAGCTCATTTTGACTCCCGGAATTGGCAATTAAGCAGATGTAATGCTATCGATGTAATTCAGTAAAAGCAAGCCTTTACAGAGCAAAACCTAATAGTAAACTCAATTTACTATCAAATTGTCATACATAGTGCAAAGATAAAAAAGAACGGCCGTATTTATGTCGCGGTATTTTGCAAAAATATCAAGATTTTGGTGGCCTAAACTTACCCTTTTGAGGAAGCTGGTTGTTCCATTCAATAAGCTTAGAAGTTGTTTTGATTTTTCACCGGAGTTTATTTCATCCGGTTTATGTTCGCCTAAAACCAATTTAGCACAATCATAGCACATCGGAGCCGGCCTACTGCAATTAAGGAGCAATAAGATGGCAGCAAATTTCGGTCAAAGGCAGAATCAAACAAATGTTAACTCATTAGATTGAATATTTAGGTCCTTTACAGTCTTTTGAATCCTTTTGATTAAAGCTGAACGCCGCTTAACCTCATACTCTTGCTCGGTTTGATATTGAAAAGGAGTCTGGTCCCTGACCATGTGGTAATAAATAACTGCTAATTTTCTGGCAGTTGCAGTGATTGCCCCTTTTCGTCCCTGTCGCTTAAGGATATTGACAAAAAATGGTTTAAGAGGATGTGTTCTACAATTTCCAATTGCATTAGCGGCTTGCCTAAAAGCTTGAGCAGCGTAATTGCGCCTTTTAGGGGTTCTGCTTGAGAGAACCTTCCCTCCAGATATCTTCCGATTTGGAGCAAGTCCCAGCCATGAAGTAAAATGCTTTGAAGAGGGAAACTGGTCGAGTGTAAAACCAAGCTCGGAGGCTAAATCCAAGATCAATGTACCTCCAACCCCTCCGACTTCGAGAATTTGAGCTCCCGTCAGAGATTGCAAAATTTTAATGATTTTCAAATTGGGAGCATTAGGGTGCTTTTGGCTTTGTGCTTCCCTTTTAGTGGATTTGGCATTTGGGTCCGGTAGATCCATCCCATTGTTACGACAATGTTCTTCCAACTCTTGTTCGATTTGTTTGTCGCATTCGTCCAACTGTACATTTAACAATTCATAAGTCTGTAACAATTGTTTCAATTCAAACAGATATTGAGGTTGCCACGTGCCCTGAAGTGCTTTTAAAAGTTCCTCCTTTGGTGTCTTGACATTCCTGTAGACTAGTTTGATTAATTCGTTCGGATCTGTTTGGCCGGCAACAATTGCGTGAATGATCTTCATGCCTGTAACGTCTCCCAAATTGGTCAGCTGAGTGCCGATTTAAACATTCATTAGAACCAATACTTTATGCATTCGGCTTAGTTGGCGGGTACGTTCGGTAATGATCTGCCGTCGCCGTCTTCCATAAGCCCGAAGCATCTCAGAAAAACAGTCTAACTGGAAAGAGGCTTTCAAAAGCCCTAGCGCATGTAACTTTTGCAACCAACGAGCATCCTTTGGATCAGTCTTTGGGGCGTTGATCCGCTTGATGTCTGCCGAATTGATTACAATAACATCAAAATCATAACTTTTTAGCATCCAATACAAAGGAATCCAATAGTAACCTGTGCTCTCCATCGCTATGCTCTGTATAGACCGAGACTTTAAAAATTGTGCAAGCTCATGAAGATCCGGAGTGGTTACTCCAAAAGTGGCCATGTCTTTTTCTTTGTCTTGGCCAACAGCTACAACATGAAATCGACTGCCAATATCTATCCCTGCTGCCCGGGTATTAATTATTGGTAGTGACATCGTGCGTCGAGATGGATCTTTCTTTGACTTTGCCATAGAACAAATTTTAAATCGGTCAACTTTAAATGATGGCCTACAGTGTTCGTTTGAGCTGGTTATGTTCGCCTACGGGGTAACTGTTTCGAGTTCCACCATGTGGGTGCGCAAGGGAACACCGCATCTCAGGTTCATCGTCGGAATCGAATTTCCAGAATTTATCGCGAGCTTTAGGCCATGCTTAGCGCAATATATCTGTTTTTTATTGTGGGTGCCAAAGCAAACACTTAGCGGGTGGTTCATTGAAATATTTGCTATAAGGATCATTGACTCTGCACTTTTAGTAGTTCGTTCGTAATCGATGACCAACCTTCTGAAGAAGTTCATCCAAGCAAAAGATCGCTCTACGATCCAACGCTTTGCAATGGGAACGAAACCTCTTTGAGAAGGAGGCTTGGAACTGAACTCGACGATGACTTCGGACAAAATTTGTTGCGCATGTTCCAAAAATTTTCCTTGATAGCCCAGATCAACCAGGATCTTCTCCAGACGGCTATCAAAATGGTGCATTTTGTCAACTAGATCGATGGCTCCAATTCCATCAAATACATTGGCCGCATGTACAGTTGTACTCCAGACCAGGCCCAGGGTATCGACAACGATTTGCCTTTTACGTCCATTGATTTTCTTGTTGCCATCAAAACCTCTGCAAGCACCGACCAGCGGGGCTAGTTTTACGCTTTGGCTATCCACACAGGTCAGTGAAGGGTCGGATAGTTTGCCCACTCTTTTTCGCTCATGGTAATTCAAGGCACGATTAAGCGATTCCCAAGTTCCATCATGAATCCAAGTGTAATAGTAGTAGTACACCGATTGCCACTTGTAATTTGAAAATCGGGCAGAGTCTAAATTACGCCATTGCGAACCTGTACGGACAATCCATAAAATGGCATTTAATACAATGCGCAAGTTCGTATGAATAAAGAAATAGCCAAGGGATTAGCGATAGTATAACTTCGCATTATTGATTAACAAACAATAAATCCTCTTGGCTATGAGTACTGAAGTTAAGGAGTTTAATTCATTTTCTGGACTACAAATTTTTGTAGGCATTGACGTACACAAAAAAGATTGGCAGGTGTGCATACTGAGTCAAAATAGGCAATTGAAAAATTTCCGTCAGCAAGCGGATCCGGACTCATTGGTTGATCACTTGAACAAGCATTACCCGCAAGCTAAGATTTGCTGTGCCTATGAAGCTGGTTTTAGCGGGTTTTGGTTGCAGCGATTTTTGCAAAGTCACAAGATTGAGTGTTGGGTCGTACATGCGGCTGATATTCCTGTTACGGATAAAGAGGTTTGCTCAAAGACAGATCGAGTCGACGCTCGCAAGATTGCTAAGGCCCTACGTGCTCAATTAGTTCGGCCGATAACGATTCCGGATCAAGAGTGGGAACAGGATAGAAAGTTGATTCGTCATCGTAAAAAGGTGAAAATCGATCTTTGCCGAGTCCGTAATCGGATCAAAGCTCTGTTAAACTTATGGGGCATTCGATCGGACCTTGAATCGAGGAATTGGACCAAGAAATACAAAAAGTTTCTGAAGCAAATTAAGATCGCTTATTCAAGTGGACAGTTGGTCTTAAACAGCCTCATCGCACAGATGGAATGGTTAGAAGGCGAGCTGACTGCTTTGGATAAGCATATTAGCGAACTTAGCCAAAGCCAGCGTTACAGCACCCAACATAAATTGCTCATTTCGATTCCGGGAATCGGTCTGCTAACCAGCATAATTTTACTGACCGAATTAGGAGATATCTCTCGTTTTACTTCCTTAGATCGGCTTTGCAGTTATGTGGGATTGATCCCCTTCGAGAGAAGTAGCGGAGAAACCGCCTATAAGCAAAACATGACCTATCGAAGCAATTTAATGGTCCGCACTCATTTGATTGAAAGTGCCTGGATTGCCATTGGCAAAGATCCGGCCTTGACTCTGGCTTATGAGCAATACAGAAAATCCATGGGAGCACAAAAGGCAATTGTGAAAATAGCTCGAAAGCTATTGAATAGGATCAGGACAGTTTTAATCAAACAAACTCCTTATCAACTGGGCAAAACCGGTTAAATAACAAGGAATTGGTTTGATACACAAGTAGGCCACCCGCATTTTTTTTCTTTCAAAACACCCCCGCGCTAGTTTTGAGGGCATTTTGAAAGAAAAAAATCAACCCCCTAACGCAATTAAATCGCAACTCAAGTGGTGCTGGTTTATAAAGAAATGTTTTTGACTTCTGAGAAGATCTACTTCGGAGGAACAACGTACAAGCTTGAATGCAGCGATTTCGACTGCTTGCTAAAGTTTACGTCCTCCAAAATAATGAAATGAATCTGCGGCAGCTCTTGCTCAATTGCCAGGTGGACCGCTAATAGCAGTTTGATCTATCAGAACAAAATTTTAGAAATCATGTAAAAAGTTGTATCCTAAGGCAATATTTTATCATAGCAGTCAAGCTTCCTTTTGCGTTGCACGGGAAGGAATTCTTTAATAACTTCCCAACGAGAGTCAGTCAACTCCTTGTAGCGAGTTACCATATCTTTTTCTTTTAATTGTTCATTTTTAAAGATATGGACTGACTCTTTTAATCCTTCTATTTGTAATCTTCTAAAAATTCAAAACAACTTCTTAGCTCGACTTTAGCACTTTTGTCCACCCTATCAAATTGGCAAAGGCCAGTAAAATAAGGGGTTCCAGAATATCAAAAGAGCGGGTTGTCCATC
>JANQRV010000505.1 GCA_028284395.1 Saprospiraceae bacterium | reverse complement strand
TATTTGATCGCTAACTCTTCAGAGATCACAATGCTGTTGGGCCGACTAAGAGCGGACTGCGGGTTGCCCTGGACGAATTCATAAGTGAAAATGTCAAAGAAGGTGGAGTCGACGTAATATCCATTGGTTTCATAATATTGTCGGATGCTTTCGCCGCTTCCTTCACGACTCAGTTTCATATTGTCCGAACCTGGAAATTTTAAGAGCCGGGTCGATTGCTCCACTTCCGGTAAATCCGCTTTCAGCCCTTCTGCATACGGAGCCCCAAGCGCTGCCCAGGTTGCTTCAGAACTATCTACACTGGATACAAGGCGATAGATGCGATCTCCATCCACATGGTGTTGATCATGACTGGCTTCATGCAGTATGTACAATGTGATCAACAAAAATGTACTAAGCCCAATGGCCAGTCCAAATACATTGATGAGTGAGAATACTTTATTGCGAACAATTCTTCTAAATGCAATTTTCAAGTAATTTCGAAGCATAGAAAATATTTATGTCCTCCTAACCTACTTGCGGTAACCGTGTCAACTAGTTGCTTAAATGTCCAACCACCAAATACCGGACGTAGGGGGTGTGGAAATCAAGGGGCAAGGCCTGTGCCAAAGGTGTAATTTTTTGATTTATAGGTGATTATAGTGCTGGCTTTCTCGCGATAAGACAAGGTTGTGTCCAAAATTGAACGGTCCCTGTTCAATGGTGAACAGTTCTTCAAATAGCGTTCCATCACTCCCAATTGAACGATGGGGCACTGCTTTTCTAATTACTGATCAAAACGGATAATGAATGGTAAGCGAGCCTGAGGTCCTGGATCCCGATTGATTTCGTAGAGGAATTCCAACGGCGGATACCACTTCCCCAGGTGTTCTTGCAGCAGCTGCTTTTGTTGTTGCATTCTGGCTTGTTGCGGATTCATCAATTGATCGATCAGTTCCTGCCATGGGTTTTTGATGGCGGGGTATTCCTTTAGCTGATAGGCCTCGATCGATGCTAGGTCGGAGGCAGATCTGATCGCATCCTTCAAGCTGCCAATACGATCAACAAGGCCTACTTCCTGCGCTTTTGTACCCGTCCATATCCGTCCCTGGCCAATGGAGTCGATCTTTTGTACCGTACTGCCACGGCTATCTGCTACCTTTTTAAGAAAAGACGCATAGGACTCATTGACCCGGGCCTGCATCAACTGCCGCTCCCGGTCGGAGAAGGTACGATAAGGGCCAAAACTTGCGGCGAGATGGCCGGTTAATACGGTATCGAGCGTCACACCCAGTTTTTCATTCAGTAATTCTTCGAAAGTGGGCATCATCCCAAATACACCTATGGACCCCGTTAGGCTGCTTTCTTCAGCGAATATGGAGTCGCTGGCCACTGCAATCATATACGCTGCCGAGGCTGCGACGTTGCCCATCGATATCACCACCGGAAGTTTGTTTTCGGATCTGGCTAAACTTAGTTCACGCCAGATGTTTTCAGAGGCCATAGCACTGCCACCGCCCGAATTGATCCGTAGTACAATGGCTTTAACTTTTTCTGATTTCCTGATTTTGCGAATCATTTTGACATAGTGGTTTTCCGCTACCGTTCCTGGCTGTGCTTCGCCACCTATAAAACCGCCTTCAGCGTACAGGAGTGCGATTTCGTTTTTGCTACTGCGATCGAGCTGAGGTGGCCGAGCACGGAAGTATTTTTCAGGGGAGATTACTTTGATCTTGTCTTTCGAGGTTAATCCCAGTTTTTCCCTTAAGACAGCGTGGACTTCATCCTCGTAGGCAATGCGGTCAACCAATTTGTTTTCGGCGCTCAAGGCATCGGAGCTACCATCCCAGTTATTGACGATCCGTTGTAATTCCGGTATCGGAATTCGGCGACTTTTGCTAATATCGGTCAAAAACCTTCCGTACAGTTCGTCGATGTAAGCACGGATTTGCCGTCGATTCTCTTCGGACATCTGCTCTCTTCGGTAGGGTTCGGTGGCGCTCTTGTACTGACCGGCATAGAATACCTCCATTTTAATCCCTAGCTTTTCCAGCGTATTCTTATAATACATCACATCTGCGGACAGACCCACAAAATTGATCATGCCCATTGGATTGAGGTAGACCGAATCGGCGGCAGTAGCCAGGTAGTAAGCTCCCTGAGAATAGAACGAGGAATGGGCCAGAACAAATTTGCCGCTTTCCCGGAATTCAATCAGACTTTGGCGGAGATTACGGGCGGTGGCAACCCCTAAGGAAACTTGCTCCACATCCAGAAAAATACCTTTGATGCGCTCATCCGACTTGGCTTCCTTAAGTACCTGTTTTAGATCATGGAGACCCAGTATATCCCGGTTTTGCCAACCAAGATTATTACCCTGCACGTTATTGGTCCGCTCGGGTAGCGGAGCACTCAATTTTAGGTGCAGAACCGTGTTGGGATGAACTTTGGGTGGTCTTTCGGACTGCCTGATCATGCAATAGGCGGCAAACATTCCAATCAATATTATGGTCAAGAAGCCGGCCAAGACTCCTAGGCAGGTAGTGGAAATCGATTTTAGCAACTTTCTCATTTGATTTCAAAATTGGTTTAGTGGGAAAGAGAAATGAACCGGTAAGTCCTCGTATAAGATACAAAAATTTTAAGAGTTTTTCTGCGGTAACATGGGCAACTGCTGCAGTGGGTCGCAATCCTGCACATCCTTTTTGACAAACGTTTGGAAAAAGATGCTGAACCCAGTTCATTTGATGACTACTTCCGTACCTCGGCAATTTTGATCGATGTAGCACGGACGAAGGGAGGTTCATCAAACGAAGTTGTCAGCCAGATCAACAATGGATAAGTTGGAACTGGTAGAAAATAACATCGAAATACAGCACAAAATGATAAGGACTAAATTAGTGATCCTGCTTATCCTCACAATGGCAAAGACTGTATCCGGTCAACAAAATGCTCGCTTAGAGGCGGCCCTATCCGATTTCATAGAAAAACAAGGCTATCCCGGAGCCATGGTCAGCATTGTGAAAGCTGACTCCATCCTATTCATCGGAGGATTAGGTTATGCGGACCGAGCAACGGAAACCCCGGTGAGTACTACTCAGCTATTCCGTCTTGGATCGATTTCCAAGTCTTTTACAGCTTTGGCATTGGTGAAGCTATTGTCTGAAAAAGGATGGAGTCTCGACACGCCCATTGAAAAGATCGATCCTTCCATTCCGTTTGAAAACAGATGGTCGACAACTTCATCAATTACGGTTGCTTCGCTGTTGGAACACAGTGCCGGTTTTGACGATTATCACGCCCATGCTATGTATGCCACCGACGAGGTGCAACCACCGATGAGTGAATTTGTGCAAGCACATACCAATTCATTGTACACTAGATGGCCACCCAACACCAGGCATGCCTATTCTAATTCGGGCTATGTCGTCGCCGGACATTTAATTGAAGTTCTATCGGGGCAGCCCTATTCAGAATACATCTAAACCCATATCTTGGACCCTTTAGGAATGACTGCGTCTGGCTTCTATTTCAAAAAGCCGGAAAAGCCATTCGTACAAGGTTATGATCCATTCTTAAAACCTGCGCCCTACGTTTCCATTAAAGGTGGCCCGGCGGGAGATTTTTGCTCCAATGCCGAAGAGATGGCCGTATTTTTACAATTTATGCTCAATAGAAGCGGACATTTGGTGGATTCGACGGCTTTCTCAGAAACCGCATTTGCTAGAGTTGAAAATGCCCAAACCACCTTAGCCGCCAGACAAGGATTGCCGGGAGGTTACGGTTTGGGAAACTTTAGTGTTTATCAAAAAGGACATGTCTTTCACGGGCACAACGGCGCCATAGAAGGCTTTAGTGCGCGCTACATCTATTCTAGAGAGGCTGACCTTGGGATTGCGGTCGCCGTCAACCGCCTAAAGAACCCTACGCCAATCGTTGAATTGATTTTGGAAGAATTAATCGATGAATCCGGCTCGGTGGCAATTCCACGAAAACCGACACCAATTCCGGCAACATTGATCAATGAATTTTCGGGGTTCTACGTATTTCGGAATCCACGACAACAGTTGAAAGCGTTCCTAAGTGGTTTTACCGAAAACTTCTACCTCGAATTCAAAGGCAACAAGGGATATTTCAAAGATGTTTTTGGAGGGGTCAGAGATTCCATATATTATGCAGGCAATGGTCTGTTTTACAGAAATTCACAGGAGGTTCCTACCGTCGCCCTCATGAAGACGGAAGCGGGAAAAATGGCAGTAGGGATCAAGCGGAACTACGCTGAAAAAGAATCCTTTCTACTGCGTATGGGATACAATGTTGCTGTCCTTCTATCCATTGCCATGTTATTTGTCTACCTGGTTTACTTTGGTATTTGGTTGATGGTCCAACTCATCAAAAAGAAAAAACCAAGGTTGCTGGATCGTGGCCTATTACTACTGGGTTGCCTGGCTTTTCCCGGTTGGTTCTTCTCCCTGGGGTCGGCCCTATCAAATAGAGCAACTGCGGGGGAATTCGGCATTTGGTCGTTGTTCGTTTATTTGCTCCCAATACTAATGGTCTTTTTGCTGGTGTTTGCCGGATACCGCATTCCAAAGATGCAGGAAAAGCCATCCTTTAAGAAATATTACATAATCACCTCGATGTGCCTCTTGGTTGTTGTCATTTTTTTGTTAAACAGCGGATTTATTGGTCTTCAGCTCTGGTCGTACTAAAAGTAAAGGGTGCTACTCGACTGTCATAACCAATCGGAAACCTGCATTCGTAAAGGGGATGTGTGGTGGGTGTCGGTGCCGGTTAGCGGGACGGAGGGCTTGGGGTTCGTTGAACCAACTTCCGCCGCGATAAACCTTTTCGGTCCCTTCTGCCGGCCCGGTAGGATCGTTTTGTGCCCGGTCGGGATAAGGGCCATACCAATCGCTTACCCACTCCCAAACGTTGCCCATCATATCGTACAATTGATTATCCCCGGCACTTTTGGTCCCTACCACGTGACTTTTGCCTTCCGAACGGGAGTTGTACCACGCATACTGCCGCAACTGTCGATTGATGATTTTTCCATCCTCATCGCGAAATACATAGTTTCCCAGCAAGCAACTCCGTTCCCATTCGGCTTCGGTAGGTAGCCGAAATTGACCGATACCTAATTGGTTGAGCTTCTTGATAAATGACTGACAATCATTCCATGAAACCATATCAACCGGTTTGTCGGGATGTTTGAAGACCGATGGGTTGTATCCCATTAAAGCCGACCACTGCCTTTGGGTAATTTCAAACTGACCGATGTAATAGTCCTTTGACAGGGTGACGGTGTGTCTTGGCCATTCGTCCTTCTGGGCGAGCAGATCGACTTGTTCACTTCCCATTTGAAAAGTTCCTGCCGGTATTCGAACGAAGGAAATGGAGACGGAGTCATTTAGATGAACCTGTTTGCTTTTTTGACCTAATAGTATAGATTGCGCAAACGGTCCCAACAGCAGCATACATAAAAGGAATTTATTCATAAACAGTCATTACAATTCTCAATCCGATACTGGTATACTTTTCCTGGATGCCGTGCTTATGCCGATTGGCACAGCGCTGAGAAGGGGCGAAGTCAAACCAACTTCCCCCTCGAAATACCCGTAGATTGTCCATTTTATCTTCCGGTTTTCCGTAGGGATGAAACGCAGTGGCAGTCCATTCCCAGACATTTCCCGACATATCGTAAAGGCCCCACTGATTGGGCGGTTTTTCTCCGACCGGGTGTGGCATGGCCATGGAGCGAGAATTGGCCCAGGCATGGCGATGAACCGTCCAATCTTCGGCATCGCCCCAATAAAAACGGGTCTGACTTCCGGCCCGACAAGCGTATTCCCATTCTGCTTCAGTGGGCAATCGAAAGGTTCCGATGCCCAGGTTATTGAGCTTTTCCAGGAATACCTGACAATCTTGCCAGGATACATTTTCAACCGGCTGCTTCAGATGAGTGGGCAATTGTTGGAATACGGCAGGATTGTGATGCATCACCGACAACCACTGCGCCTGGGTGACTTCGTAGCTGCCCAGGTAAAATGCCTTTTCAATTTGCCGGCGCTGTTGAGGTGCTTCATCGCGATCTCTGCCTATTTCATCTTCCGGGCTCCCCATGGTATACTGACCTGCGGGGATGAGCACAAATTCCAAGGGTATGCTATCGGGTAAATAGATTGTTAGGTTGCTGGAAGTGTGCTGAGCCGCCAATGATAGCGGGAAGAGCAAGATTAGATAGAATGGGGGCACAATCGTGAAAAATTTCATGATGATAATTATATGGATTAAAGCTCCGGCAACTTCCTTCTCAGGATCCTTGAAAAGGGCAGGTGTAACCTTCTTTTAAGAGATAGAGCAATCAATTACCCCCATTCGGAAGTTGGCACCTACTTAGATAGAAATACCTGGAATCCAAAATTCACTCCTACGGTCGTGGCATCTGCCAACCCTGAATAGTTAACACCTAGGATACCATCGATGGCGACGGAATCCGTCACGAAGAAGGAAAGCCCAACGCCACCGCCGGCAAATAGGCCGCCATCCGAAGAATCAAAAAAATCACCAGATATGCTGGCATTCTCATAACCTAGGTTGGCCGTGAGAAAAAAAGGACGATCGGTACTTTCAGCATCGTCCAAGTAATAACGAACAAAGGGGCCGATCCCAAAATTGGTAGCAGTAGAACCATCGCTGGTTGCAACCGTAAAGCGCAAGATTCCACCCAAAGCAGCTTGATCGGCGATAAATACTCCAATGGAAGGATTGAGTCCTACCGAAAATACGGAATTGTTGCCGGTGCTGGTGATATTCAGTCCTCCGGTGCCCCCTACCATCAAGGTAGATTGCTGATATTGAGCAAATAAGGTACACGAACACAAGATAAATAACAGGATAACGGGAATTGATTTCATAACAATTGATTTTGGTTTGTTTCAATGCCTATGCTAAATCACGATATACGATTGAATCAACGCTTCCCCTCTCTGCTGTTAAACCTGTCAAGCTGTCTGATGCTGACCGGATCTAAACCAGCGACCGAAATCCACCATAGACCATTCGTCCAGCATCAAAGACCACCCTTGAAGGATCGGTTAACGGGCCGATTAGCCCCGGCATCCTAGGATCGGCTGCGACGCGCTCATTAGCCAGATCCCGTGCCGCTCGTGACTCGAATACAACCCAACCAAATACAATCGCTTCATCTTCTTGAGCGCCTACAAATTCGGGGAAAGAGCGAGTGCCTTCCAATTTTAAGTCATCCCCCACGTATTCAAAATAAGCGATTGCGCCGTGTTCCTTCCAAATCATTGCAACTACTTCTGCCACTTTCCGATATTGGTCCAGGTATTTTTTGGGAACGGGAAGGACGAATCCGTCGATGTAATTGGTCACATTCTTCTTCATAATGTTCCGTTTCTTGTATTTGTAAATGCATTGATCTTCCCGCAGACTTTTTGAGAGAAAACAACTTCAATATCTATAGAATTCGAATGACTTTCAAACTACCTTCGGCTCTTAAGAACTTCCCGTAACTTTTTCGTAAAAGAACGATTCACCTTTCTCCACGTCGTCATAGGTGTAAATTTCTTTATCTTGATTATTAACATAGTAGCTCAATATTCCGAAATCTCCGGAGCAGAACAGTGTATGTGTAAAGAAGAGTCCTGTTGCCATAAATTTCCAGTTATCCGGTAGCGTGAAGATCAGAATGAAACAAACGATGGAAATCGTTACAAATGGCGCAAGGATAACGATTCGAAATTTTCTGGCATCCACTACGAATTTATCGGCCAGGGCCAAAAAGTAGAACTTTTTCAAATTCATGTCATAGGAGGTATTTTCTGCTCCAACGTACTTGTATGCCAATACATGGATGAATTCATGAAGAGGAATCAATAGAAAGGTAGCCAGTAAGCCATATGAAAAGTAAGCAAATTCTTTGCTAAACCGAAGTTCACCTTTAAAGATTTCTTTGAACATCAAGGTGAATAAAACGAGGGCAAATATCAGGTTCAGGCCATTGAAAAAGTAATAGACCCAATTCTTTTTTTCAAATGATTTTCGAATGAACGGGAGTATGTCCTTTTGCTCCAGTTTATCAATGAGTAGAAATGTTGGTTCTTTTAAATCCTTTACTTGATAGCTCATGTTCTTAAAGTCCTTTTATTAATGTGCATCCATATCTACTATTAAACGTGGAAAATCCCCAAAAGGCTTAGACGTAGAACTAGAACTGGCAAATCTGAAGATTTGCCAGTTCTTAAGACCTGCCGGGAACTTTGCCCGAACAACAAACTGTCGCTACATCTAACTAAATGTCCCCAAAGTAGTCATGACGGGCATCAACCGGGGTCTTGGGAAAGAGCTATTTCATCTTTTTGCGTCAAAAAATACTTTGTTTACGGAATCCTTAGAAAACGATCGCAGCCCGAATTTTTTCAAGGGAAACATCCGGACAATTTAGAACAACCAAGACTCCGAAAGATAACTTACTAAAGGCGCAAAAACCAGTCATTAAGTGGTGAACACCATGGCCAGCCATGCGTATGGGACCCATGATCAAATTTACAGGTAGTACAGGCTTTTCGCCAGATCAATCGATTCCCCCAGGACCTCCTCCGCTTTGGCAAGGTCCGTCTTTTTCATCAGATGGACGGCCAACCGGATTTTCTGTTCCAGTACATCCTCCACTCTTTTTTGTTCGGGCTGCAACATCATTTCGAGATAGGGGAGGGCATTTGCAATGTTTCCTTCTGTCTGAAGTACGGCCAATATCGGCCAACAGGCCAACCAACACATCGTAACACTGGAATGGACATCCGGCAATTCATTCCAAAAAGCAATGGCTTCCTTGGCCAAGTTTTTAACCTCTTGTTGCTCGCCATTTTTGAAGGCCACCCAGGCCAAATTGGCTTTGGCACTGCCGAGATATTCGGGCATTTTGGAAACCACGGCAGCATCGTAAGCTTGGAGAGCATAGTCTTTCGCAAGGTCCACCTGGTTCAAACGCCGGTAGGAGACTGCCAGGTACGTCAAGCAACGACTGGTAAATACCAAGTCGCCAATTCTGTTGGACATCTTTAACGCATCTTTGAAATAGGGGATACCGGGTGTTGCCTGATTGCTCCACAAATAAGCAAATCCCCGTAAAAACGAGGTCATGACTTTTACCCGAAGGTCTTTTCCCTTAGAACTGGCCGTCACCATTTTGTGAGCAGAGGCCAGGGTTTCTTCGCCTACGAGATATTTGTTTTTTCGCAAGAGCATCAACACATTCATCATATGGATACTGGCAATTTGATCGTAATTGCCGTATTGTTCTATGCTCACGACTTGTTCCGCCAGAAGATTTTGCATGTCCGCGACCCGGTTCATCCAGTAGTATACATAACTTCGTTCCTTAATGGTTTCTATGCACTGGTGCCACCAGGCCTGATCTTGCTGGTTACCGCTCATTTGTAGCAATGCTTCTGCTTTGTCGAAGTGTGTTAAGCATTGATCGAAGTTGGCGGATACCTGGTAGCTCTTGCCGGTTTTGACCTCGATCCGAGCTCTTTGCACCCATTCTTCTTCGGCCAGGAAGTCCAGTGCTTTTCCATAAACATGGCGGCAGGATTCATACTGGGTCGACAATTCGTAGAGGTCCCCTAAATTCTCATACAGGAAAAACAGTTCTTTGCGCCAATCACAGCTCAAATCATTTTTCGCCAATAGTGATCTACCCTGTTCAATGGCCCTGGCGTATAAATCGATGGCTTCCTCATTACTGAATAGTTTTTGGGCGTTATTTGCCGCAAGTTTCAGGTATTGAATGGCTTTTGGACCGTTTTGGGCGATTTCGAAGTGCCGGGCCAAGGTCAGGGCATCTTCCTCATTGGATGCTGTTTGTTTTTCTTCAATAACCAGTCCCGCCAGGTTGTGTATGCGCCGCCGATCAGCGATCAGCAAACTTTCATAGGTCACATCATGGGTGATGGCGTGTTTAAAGATCAATTCCGGAACTTCGGTGTTTCCGGAGGGGCGGGTGCGCAACAAGTCTCTGGTTTCCAATCGCTCCAATACCGGGGTCAGTAGCAACGATTCGTTGCGGCGTTCTACCAAAGCTTCCAGAATATCGTAGGGGATCATTCTTCCCAGGACGGCCGCTGTCTGTAATACTACTTTATCCGCCGCTTGCAACTGATCGATCCGATAGGCTATGACCGCATGCAGCGTGCTTGGTATCTTTAAGGGTTGAACGGATGGTGAGATGCCACCTCCCTCCTTTTCTGGTGCGGAAAGTCCGGGATCCATCATGGATCGAATTAGTTCTTCCATGAAGAAGGGATTACCTTCGGCTTTTTCGAAGATCTGGGCAGCGACTTTCGGAGGAATTGCCTTAGTTCCCAGTAAACTTTTGAGGAGCAAACTACTGCTGGATTGATTAAGTGGAGTTAATTCGACGGTCGTGTAATTGTCGGCATAGCCCTGTCTGGCCTTCTCATGCAACGACCAGATCCCTCGTTCTTTTCTAGGCCTGAACACCAAGCAGATCATAATTGGATGTTGGTCACAGCTGCTCAACAATTCCTCCAGCAGTAGGAGGGTGGAGCTGTCCGCCCAATGCATGTCTTCCCAAACCAGTATGACCGGCTGCTTTTGTGCTTTGGTCTCCAGGTATTTACGGAAAGCTACGTTCGTTTTCTTGATCAACTCCCCCGGTTTGAGGTATTTGATCAGGTCCAGTTCATTTTTTGCCAGGGGTAGATCCAGTAGCTGGGACAGAAATGGAAGGATTTCACTGGCTGCAGTAACATCGATACCGGATAGTTCAGCTTCGAGCGTCGAACGAATTTGTGCATTTGTCATATCACGATTCCCTCCGATCAGCTTTTTGAGCATTTCAATTGCAGACCGATAACTGCTTTGACGCGTAAAAGACAAAGCTCTGCCTTCTACCCACAACAAATGGCTGGAAAACTGTTGACGGACTTCCGCTATCAGACGGCTTTTTCCCAAGCCAGCCTCTCCAATCAGTGTGAGTCTGCCTCCTTTTTGCCCATGCAGGTCATTGATGACCCTCTGAAATGCAGCAATTTCAGTTTCTCGGCCAACCAGTTTTGAGAAGACCCGCGCTTTATGACTTGGTGAACTACCGATCTTCCGCAACAACTGGTATGCCTGCAGCAAATTCTTCTTGCCTTTGATCGCCTGAATGGGTAAAACCTCGAATTCAAAACGCGTATTGGTCAGTGCGAAGGTCTCTTCTCCAACAAAAATTTCTCCACTTTCTGAGACTTCCTTCAGGCGGGCGGCAAGATTAACCGCGTCTCCCATCACCGAATACTGCTGTTTATCGTCAGATCCGATGCCGCCGGCAATGACCAAGCCGGAATTAATCCCAATGTGTAGCTCCATACTGGTTTGCCGCCGGAGGTTAAACTCCTTCAGACTTTCCATCATCTCCAGTGCTGCGCTGCAGGCCAATTCGGCGTGTTTCTCATGTGCCTGGGGAGCACCAAACAGCGCCATGATTTCATCACCGATGAATTTGTCGACGACCCCTTCGTATTTGGTGATGACCGGGACGAGTTGGTTGAAACAAGCATTCATTAAGACGCGCACGTCTTCCGGGTCCAGGTTCTCGGATAGAGCAGTGAAACCGGAAATGTCGGCAAACATGACGGTGACCAGTTTGCGTTCGGCCGTCCGCTGTAGTTTCTCCGTTTTATCTCGTTCCAATTCCTCTAGCTGCGCCTTGAGTGCTGCAATGGAGGTGTCCACTGCTGCGTCTCCCAAAATGCCGCGCTGGTTTTCCAGAATTTGAATCGCTTGTTCCAGCTGCTCCTTTTTTTCCATGAACTTTGGTTTTTTTAATTGGGTCTTGATTTTTTAGTTATCTTAAAGATACAAAGCGATCGACACTAAGAGTATCTTAAAATTGATAATTTAAACCAAATGTTATGCAACAAGTCTTAGTAGCCGGAGCCACCGGTCATTTAGGCCCCCACCTTTGTAAAGCACTGATGGAAGCAGGTAAAAATGTCTATGCACTAATCCGTCCCGAAACCATTAACAACGAAGAAAAAGTAGGCCCACTCAAGGCCTTGGGCGTACAGCTGGTAGCGGGCGACCTCAACGATGCCGCTAGTCTTCATCAAGCCTGCGAGGGCATGGACGCCATCGTTTCTGCATTGGGGGGTGGGCAAATCATGCAGCAAAAGGAATTGTTGGAGGCCGCAAAAGCAAAGGGCATTCAACGGTTTATCCCATCCGAGTTCGGAATTGATCCGCACCTGGCGGGACCGGGTAGTTGCGACCTGTTTGACGCGAAAGCAGCTTTCCAAAAGGAGTTAACAAACTCCGGTGTACCCTATACCATGATCTATACCAATGGTTTCATGGAATGGTGGGCCAGTGGCTTTGGTCAATTGGGGAACTCTCCAGCATCGGGCGCCGTAGAACTGTACGGCGATGGCAGTAATAAAGTAGCACTGGTTTCCCTGCCCGATATCGGCAAATTTACCGCAGAGATCTTGGATGACCCCGATATGGCCAACCAAGAGGTAGCCATCATAGCTAACGTGAGTAGTCAGGAAGATCTGATCGCCACCTGGGAAAAGATCTCGGGGCAGCAATTGGAACGCAAGCCGGTGTCTGCAGAACAATTGGATCATATCATTGATCAATCTACGACACCGGAAACTTTTATGCAGCGCATCGTGACCCAGCTTCATCGATCGGTGTGGATAAGAGGGGAGGGCACTGCCGCACGGGATGGGGTTTTGGAGGCTACGCAGAAGTATCCGAATTTAACCTTGATGAAGCCGGAGGAATTTTTCTCTACGATTGCCGGGACCACCGTTGGGAATGGTTAGCGCTGTCTTCAAGTGCTATTCATCTCGCATAGCCTTCACCGGGTTCATGGAAGCAGCCTTCATACTTTGAAGTAAGACCGTAAAGAAAGCGATTCCCAATGCGATCATTCCTGCTAATCCAAACACCCACCAACGGATTTCTATCCGATAGGCAAAGTTGTGCAGCCATTGACTGCAAAAATACCAGGCGATCGGAATGGCGATGAAAATGGCAATACCAACCAGTCGCAAAAAATCTTTGGAGAGTAAGACGACCACGCTGGTCATCGATGCTCCAAAGATTTTGCGGATGCCAATTTCCTTGGTTCGTTGTTGGGCGACGTAGGTAGCCAGTCCAAACAACCCGACGGTAGCGAGGAACAGTGCCAGGGCGGTGAATACACGGATCACCGCCGCCAGTCTGATTTCCGCATCGTAACGATTGGCAAATCGCTCATTCAGGAAATCCCCCAGAAAAGGATGATCGACGGCGAATTCCCGATACTTGTCTTGCAACTTCCCGATAAAACCTTCCCAGGCGTTGGTTTGCACCCGGATGGCAAGGTGAATATTGACGGGGCGGTAGAACAGCATCACCGGTTTGATCTCGTAGCGAAAGGATTCGAAGTGAAAATCTTCGACCACGCCAACTACGTTGAAGGTGAAAATTTGCTCACCATTGCCAAAACTGATCTGTTTGTCCACGGCATTGTCAAATCCAAATTTCTTTGCTGCCGTTTCATTTAGAATCACCGCATTGCTCTCCAATCCCATTTCCGGAGAAAAATTACGCCCTTGCAAGACTTCCAGTTCAAAGGTTGGAACGTAGTTTTCATCGACATTCCACAGTTGACAAAGTACATTGCGGCCCTCACCCATCGTCGTGCCTTCAAACAAGGGCAGCTGCTGAATCTCGTGCGATTCGGTGGGGAAAAATACGGTCATCGTAGAATTAATGACTTCCGGAAATTGATTGATCTCCTGCTGAAGGACTTCCCGTTGTTCACCCGCCTGGTTCACATCGTACAATACGTAGATCTGATCGGATTCAAATCCCAGATTCTGATTTTGCAAAAAATGCATTTGCTGACTTACGATGATGGTGCCGGCAATCAATCCCACTGTGACCAAGAATTGGAAGACAACCAATCCGTTTCTAAATTCAGATCCCGACATGCGTTTGCCCACCATACCCTTGAGTGCCTGCGTCGGCCGAAAGGAGGAAAGTACAAATGCGGGATAGATGCCCGCTAAAATGGCGGTAAAGAGGCCAATTCCCAGTAGCAGAAGGACGTTCGATGGGGTGTAGAAATCCGGAACGGCTATGGCCTTTCCCGACAATTGATTAAACCACGGCATTGCCACGTAAAGCGCACCAATGGCCAGTATGAAGCCAACGGCAGTGACCAGGCTGCTCTCTCCCAAAAATTGATAGATCAATCCACTTCGGCGCGCACCAATCGTTTTGCGAATGCCCACTTCCTTGGCGCGTATCACAGAACGCGCCGTCGTCAAATTGGCAAAGTTGACACAAGCCAATACCAAAATAAACAGCCCGATGATCAGAAACATTCGTACGTATAGGATGTCTCCATTGGCCATTAATTCATTCTTCCGGTGAGAATGCAAATGAATGTCCTTTACGGCCATCAGAGAATATTGCACGAAATTGCCTGCATCGGCAAAGGTTTCATAGGGCACCGGCTTGCCCGCGAGCAAGATGTCGGGAAACCACTTGGTCAGGTGGCCGGCTATTTTTTCTTCTAATGCCTTGGGAGAGGCTCCCTCCTTAAGCACCACGTAAGTAATAAAATCATTGACGCCCCACCCAAATCTTTCCGGATTATCGGCGTAATCCGGCATTGCCATAAAGACGTTGAAATCAAAATGGGTATTCTTTGGGACTTCTTTCACGATGCCCGTTACGAGGTAGGGCTCTTCATTGTTAACAATTAGCGTCTTACCAATCGGCTCCTCCGCTCCAAAATACTTCTCCGCTACCGTTTCAGAAAGTACGATCGAATTAGGTGAATTCAATGCCGTCTTGGCGTTGCCCTTGACCAATTTCAAGCCGAAAACATCGAATAACTCCGCATCCGCATAGATCAATTTTTCTTCCAATAACTTTTTTTCTTCATACTCGATCCACATCGGCCACCTTTGGTAGAAGCGGAACGCCGTTTCGACTTCCGCAAAGTCATTTTGCAAAGTAGTCTTCAGGGTGGCTGGTGATTTAATGGTTACGTCGTAGGTCTCCCCCGATTTTATGTCGGTATGCAATCGATACATGCGATCAATTTTTGGGTGGTATCGATCGTAGCTCCACTCGTCTTGGACGTATAGGAGGAGCATCAGAAAACAAGCCATTCCCAGAGTCAATCCCAAAACATTGATGATGGAATACAATTTCTGTTTCAACAATTGTCGCCAGGCGATTTTAAGATAGTTCTGTAACATACCGCTGTGGATTTGTGGATTGGTCTTAAAAGATTTGATGAAATCCGGCCGAAAATGCCAGAGGACTTGCCACCAAAAGTTTCGCTGCGCTCCGCGGGGAGATCGCTCGTAGTGCCGTTCGAACAACTCTACCAGATCCCCCTCGATCTCTTCTAGGTAATCTTCCCGGCAGAACCAGCGCAGGAAGCGAAGTGCGTATTTAGGTGGCTGCTTTTCCATCGAAAGTATTTACTTAACAAATGTAAAGGTAATTAATTTGTTTTACATTTGTTAAGTAAATTTCTAAGATGTTGAAATTTGTATAAAATATTTGTGCTCAATAATGCAGGAAGAAAAAGAGCCCATCAGAATTAGGCAAACTAAATTGATCACTTTCTTAGTAGTTTTGAGGCATATGCTTTACGATTCTAACCACTTTGTTGAGTTATTGTCAAGTCAATATTCATGGATATTCCATCAAAATTTCCAATATTGATGCTGGTGATGGACCAATCACTTTAAGGAGCCTCATAACCCAAGCCGCTTCCAAAACACAACTTCTTCGAACCATCCGGAATTATTCGTGATTCAGTCAGCCTGACTCTAAATCTTGCCGATACTAGATGCCAATGGATTCAGAATGATTAAAAAAGTTCCATGCGACCCGCCTCTTTGAGTCGGGTAAAAAACGAAGTGGTTACATTGGTTTGAAAATTTTTCAATCACTTTGTTTTCAAAGAATTTTGAAATTTTTAAACAAATGAGAATTATATCGTTCTTTCTATTGGCGAGTATGGTCTTCTTTTGCTGCCAACAAAAAAAAGAGGACATCAAACCCGGAGCCTTTCCATTCTACATTCCCAAAGAAAAGCCCAACCGTCCTTTAAGTGCAGCTGTAGAACGCAACTACGACGCCTACCCCTCTATCCGTCCCGAACAAAATGAATTGTATACTCAGTTTAAATACACAGAGCTAAAAGGATTTGATTACAATGGCGGCAATGGGACGATAACGCGAAGGGACCCCTCAAAAGTAATCTTCGAAAACGGGAAGTATTACGTTTGGTATACCTACCGGAATACACCAGTGAAACCAATTGGTATGGCTCGGGCCCAGGAGGCCAATGATACCATCCCTTCTTCCGATTGGGATCTGGCCGATATTTGGTATGCCACTTCCGAAGACGGTTTCACTTGGGAAGAACGAGGTCTTGCCGTACCGCGCCCTCCAAAACCGCAACCGGGCTGGCGTTCCGTTACCACGACGGATATCCTCAAATGGAAGGGGAAATACTATTTGTACTATCAGGCTTTTATGGAGGTGAGTGGATTGAAGGGAGACAACTGTCCCGTTTCAGTATCCTTTGCCGACTCTCCTGATGGTCCCTGGACCCCAACGAATAAAATTGTGCTTCCCAACGGAGCCGCGGGTGAATGGGATCAATTCAAAATTCATGATCCTTACCCCCTCGTTCACGATGGCAAAATCTATATTTATTACAAGTCCGGATTCGACGATCGCCCGGAGCTGAAACCTTCAAAAATAAGAATGCAGGGCTTGGCCATTGCGGATGACCCACTCGGACCATTTGAAAAACATCCGCTGAACC
>JANQRV010000492.1 GCA_028284395.1 Saprospiraceae bacterium | reverse complement strand
TTTTTGCCAATGTCTTTGCCGACAAAGCGGCCTTGGACAACATGTACGCTGCATATACTGCGGCTCAGGCATCTCCCAGCAAAGCCGCCCAAGAAATGGATACGCGCAGTCTCAGTACAACGGTAAGTTCTTTCGTGATGCAGGGCAGAGCCTTTGCAGAAGGATCGAAAACCGGCAAATTTGTCCGGGTCAATTTTGCCAAGGTGTCGGATATGGAAAAATTTCTGGCCTTCGAAACGGAAGTCTGGAAGCCCTTCATCGAAGACTTGATGAAGCAAAAGAAGGTTAGCTGTGTGGGTTGGAACGTCGCTACGATGATGAGCCCCGGAGGCACGAAGATGCCTTTCAATGCCATTTCTTCCGACCACTTTGACACCCTGAGCGAAGCCCTTCAACCGACAATACCAGATGATATCGAGGCCCCGGACTTTACCGGATATGCAGAAACCAATGAACGGGTCATGATACAAACCCTCGCTTTGGTGAAGGCGGTCGAATGAAAATAATTTGCCTCTTCCCGGGCCTGGCATTGGTCCGGGAAGTTTCAGCTTTGGCCCATCCTGCTAAAGTTTCTTAAACCCCTGGTTTTTGCGAAAACTCGCCATATAAATCCACGATTTTTCCAATCAGCTGATCTAAGGGACAGCAATGACGCTTTGAAGTAGGCCTCCGCTCAAATTAATTTGATAACTTCATATCCGACCAAACCCAAAATACATGAAACGCCGAACTTTTCTCAGACAATCCACCCTCTCCACTGCTGCAGTCTTATCTGCCTCCGCCCTGCCTTATTCCTCAAACATGGCCGTTGAGGTGCTCAATCCCAGGGGCCGCGTTCCCGTCAGCTTTATCATTGATGACAGTACTGCCCTCGTCAACATGGCTCACTACGGGATTCCACAATTTGGCGAGGTATTTCCCCAGAAATATCGGCAAGACTGGCGAAAACTCCCCCGGGAAATCCCTGACTCCTTTGTATTGGAGTTCCTGGAATGGTGTGATGACAAAGGCGTGAAGGGCAAGTATAGTATGGTGCCCTATCCGGCCTGTACCGGCTGGTTGCATCGCTTTATTCCGGGTTGGACCAAAAAGGAACTCACGGACAGCCTCCGCATAGTCCGGGAACTGTTCCAACCCCGGTGGGACATCCACTCCGAAATGATCAGCCACACCCGGGTCATTGACCTCAATACCGGGCTGCCATATCCCGATGCAACCCCGGATTTTATGGAGAATTGGGAATGGAGTCAAGAGCGTAGTGCCGACCAATTGGGCGAATACATTGCCTATAGCCTGAATGTTCTGAAGGAAGCGGGGTTCTATTGCGAAGGTGTGACCACGCCGGGAGGCTTCGGACACCGCAACATTCCCAATCTGGCCAAAGGCACGCAATTTGCCGTGCGTGAGATCTATGGCTCGAGCATTGCCCATTTTTTCCGCGATGTGATCACGGAGCCGGGAAAAAGCGTTCAACCGCAGATCTTCCATCCTGCCGGTTTGGATGGCCCCGATCCTACCTGCTCCGTACACATCATTGCCTGTACCGGTGATTGGTTTGGAGGCTGGGACGGCCTCACTCCCGGCGATCCCGATCGGTTCATCACGCCCGATCTGAGCAAAGGCAGATTGGTAGAGGTGATTGAAACCGGCGAACCCGCCATCTTCATCTGCCATTGGCCCGGCATCTACTACAATGGTGAAAAGCAGGGCTTCGAAATTTTCAAAACCGTCGTCAACCGCCTTCACCGGAAATACGATCATTTGATCTGGATGAAACTCAGCGAGATTGCCCGGTATTGGGTGGCCAGAACCTTTACCAAAGTTGCATCGACGGAAAAAGCAATCCAATTTCAAGCCCCGTTTGCTACTGATCTGTTCACCATCAAAATACCCGCCGGGTTCCAAAACCCGGTACACCACAATGGTACTACCCAGATACCTTTGCAGCATGTCGCCACCACAAAGGAACTGAGGCAAAACACCTGGTACCACGGCGAGGCCAGTGCGATTCTTTGTATCGATCTTCCCAAAGGAGATAGCCATATTACATTTGATGGCTAGATACCTTACCCATCAGTACGATCTACTGGATAATGCGGCCTAATTTGTATCGGACTATTGTTTTCTGTGACCCCCTAATATTACCGTGTCTTCAAAACACCTCTGACATCAATCAACCTTTTCACTGATCTTTATCACCCTATCCATCTACACGACTCGGTAAATTGCAGCAGAAACACAATGAAGAAAATAGAAAATGAAAGCATTGTGGTGAAACCAGGTTTAAAATCTATTGATCACTTCATTTTTAGATCACTAAAAAAATCAAGCAGATGAAAAAAAGAACGCCGATTGCCAACATCATGTCCAAAGAAGTTACGACCGTCAATCATACCAATTCATTGAATGACGTGCAGGAATTATTCAGAGAGAAACAGATTCACCACCTTCCGGTCGTTTCCGGAGATAAGTTGATCGGCATGGTCAGTAAAAGTGATTTGGAGCGCATCTCCTTTGTCAGCAATTATAATTCTGACAATGTAGCCACCGAGATCTTTAATGCATTGACCATTGAACAGGTAATGACCAAACACCTTACCACGGTTGAAAAAGGCGATACGGTGCTCTCTGCAGCCAAGATTTTAGCAGAAAACGAATTTCATGCCTTACCGGTAGTAGAAGGGAATAAACTGGTCGGTATCATTACGACCAAAGACCTGTTAACCTATTTGATCAAACAGCATTGATGTTTGAATTCTAAAAGCCATCAGGCCAGAAAGTCGTATCGCCCGGATACGACTTTCTAACAAAAGTCACCCTCTGCTCTGACAAATGTCATCGTATAAGAGATGTATTGGCAGTACCTTAGGAAGTACCGATCTTTCTACCAAACCATCCTGCCATGAATCAAACTTCCGATGATCATTTGCCCATCTCCCCGATCCGTCCGCGCTTTCAAATTGAAACGACCGATTCGCCACAGGTATTGGCAGATAAAATTCGAGCTTCGCTCAAAAGTGAAAATGCCCGTTGTAAAGGTCGGATTAAACATGGCTATGCAACGCTTTATTTACCAAATGAAGAACGGCATTACTGGTCTCCCGAATTGACCCTTACCATTGAAGAATCCGAGAGCGGCGCCTTGCTCAGGGGGCTGTACGGCCCGCGGCCTGCGGTGTGGACGATGTTTGTCTTTTTTTACTCCCTGATTGCTTTCAGTGTACTAATTGTTGGTATCATTGGGCTTGCCAATCTCTCCATCGATAAATCTGGTGCCATCCTCTGGTTGATTCCATTCCTGATCATCATCTTTTTGACGCTTTACCTAGTAGCTTACTTCGGACAAAAAATCGGACATGATCAAATGGTCGTACTCCATACGTTCATTGAGGAAAGTACTGGACTGGTCATTCGATAATTCCCTATCTTTACAAAGATGTAAGCACCAAACCATGCCAGAAAATGTTCTTCGCGGCCTGATTGTGGAAGATGATCCACTCATTTGTAAAGACATCGGATTTTGTCTGGAAGATCTCGGATACGAACCATTGGGGCCGGCCCATACCGTCGAATCCGCCTTGTCCATGTTGGAAGAATACATCCCCGATTTTATCCTGTTGGACATCGATTTGGGAGCGGGTAAGAACGGTGTAGAGCTCGCCAGGATCATTAACCGGGAATACCGATTGCCTTTTATTTTTCTGACTGCTTTTTCCGACGATATGACCCTACGAGAAGTCAAGGATACCTTGCCGGCGGGATTCGTCCTCAAACCCTTCGACCAGCACCGACTCAAGGCTGCAATCCGCCTGGCACTCCACAATTACTACGCCGTTACCAGGATTCATCTGGATCATCTGGAGGAATTAAACCGAGGCTTGATCGAACCACTGACGAAGAGAGAGATGGAGCTATTGCGATTGTTGTGTTCGGGGAAGTCCAATCGCGAATTGGCACGTACTACCTTTGTATCCATCAATACGATCAAAACTCACCTGAAGAACTTGTACCTCAAGTTGAAAGTAACCAACCGGGCTGAAGCCATTACAAAGGTCAGCAGTTTTCGCAAAGGAATTTAAAGGAGGACCTAAATCACTCTTCGGGGTGAAGGAATGATACGCGGCCGGAATTATTTTTGGGGTGTTCCTTTAAACTTTGCATAGTAAAGGAAGTCCAAGTACTAATTCTTTGAACAACTTCAATCTAAAAAACGCAACAAATGAAAAAAGTCATCAAAATTACCCTGGTTTTATCCCTTGCTTTCTGGTCGGTCAACAGTTACGCTCAACAACGCGGCAACGCGCAAAATAATCTAAAGGCAATGATGGAGCGGATGGACCAACACCTCGAATTGAGTGATGATCAGTCGGAGCAAGTCATAGCCGCCTTAAAAGAATGGCGTCTGGGTATGAAGGAACTGAGGAGTGAAAGGGAGACCTTGGACGCCGAAACCCTCAAACAGAAGCGGCGAGCATTGCGGAAGCAACGGACTCAAGCGCTGACGGAAATTCTAAATGAAGATCAAATTGCAAAATTCAAGGAAAACATCGATGAAATATTTCCATCCCGTCAACGAAAGACCACAGGAAATAAGTAAGGGAGCCCGACGGGAAATGCCCTGTATTTAAGCAGCCATTTTTAAACATACGGTTGTTCCGTTATTTGAATGTACCTGCAGCCGAGCGTTGAGTTTCTGGGCGAAAGTTTCGATCAACAAATAGCCAAATGAAGTTTTTTGGGCCTTTTCTATTTTTTGTTGTAGACCGATGCCATTGTCGGCAACCTTTAGTTCGAGCTGTCCCCCGATTGCCTTGAGAGAGATCTTAATTTTACCGATCGTGTCTTGCGGGAAGGCATGTTTAAGGGCATTAGTGATCAATTCGTTGAGAATTAATCCGATCGGTATCACTGTATCCACGTCCAGATTGACAGGGTCGATGTCGGCATGCAACTTGATCCGTTCCTCACTGACATTATAAACTTCGAACAGGTATTCTGAAAGTTGTTGAATGTAGGACTGAACTGAAATGCTTTTCACGTCCTTGTGTTGATAAAGCCGTTGGTGTATAATGGCCATCGACTGTACTCGATTTCGTCCCTCTTGAATGGCACTTAAAGCAGTCGGGTCAGCAACGAATCGAGATTGTAAACTTAACAGACTTGAGATTGTCTGAAGGTTATTCTTCACTCGATGGTGGACTTCTTTCAGCAATAATTCCTTCTCGGATAAAGCACCTTTAATGATTTCATTTTTATTGGCCAGTAGTGCATTTGATTTGTATTTTGACCGATACAGTGTGTACAGAAGAATGCAAAGGGCAATGGCAAATAGGCCGGCCAGCAGCAGCAATCTTTTTTGCAGCCGGAGCCTCTCTTCGTGACTTTGCAATAAGAGTACCTTTTCGCGTTTTGCAACATCCTCACTGATGGCGGCCAGCAAAGTGGCCGATCTTTTGTCCAGTGATTTGAACAAAGGGGGACGTGGCTGCTCATCGAAGTTGAGTACGAACTCAAAAGCACTGCTACAGTGTCCTTCTTCCCATAGAAGACGCCACCTTTCCGAGGCGCGAAATTTTTCTTCTTTCGATTTTCTCCGTGAGGATTTGGGATGGTCCTTTCTTTGGAATCTTCTTTGTTTCAGGAAATAGGTAAGATGCACGGCCGAAATAGCACTGAGCACCTGTGGGTCTTCTCTGATGGTGTCCAGTTTCGGCCTCACGGCAGCATATTGACTCAAAGCCCGATTGCGATATCCGGTATTTTCAAGAAATCGACCGTGGTAGTATTGCCCCAGGACTTGGAGCCAGCTTAAAGATTCGGTGGTAGCATGGTGCATCATAAGATCCAAGTAGGGCTTGACTTCCGAAATTTTGTCGTACTTGTCGAGCCAATGGACCATGGTATAACTTAGTATGGCAATACTGGTACTATCTCCAATTTCTTTTGTCAGGTCGATGGCTTCCGTCAAAAACGGTATGGCTCTCGCAAAATTGGGATTGCGTCGATTCATATTCAACTGAACAATGTGTAACAGGGCAACCAATTGTTGTTCCTTAGCGCCGATCTCTCGAAATACCTGAAGACTTCTGAGAAGAAACCTGACGGCAATCCGGGGTGCTTTTTCCAGATTTGGTTGTTGTGCGGCCTGCCGTAAGGCTTGTCCGTACTGCAATTGCAAAGTTGGCTGCTTTTTTAGCCAGTTTAAAAGTTGCCTTTGCTCCCTGGAGGCGGCCTCGTGATCCAGTAAATAAAGGGCATTGATCCTGGCTTCCCAGGCTTTTCTTTTCTGGTCCGGTTCCTGCGATCGGTTTTCGGCTTCTTCAAAATATTTGATCGCTTGGGCAATGTCCCCTTCCCACATCATCGACTGGCCGGTTTCGATCAACCTTTGGGTGGGATCACCACTTTGATGAATCTCCTTTCCGTAGCTTTTTGCCGGAGTCCATAGCACCAGACATAGTAGTATTAGCAGACTAATTAGTAAACCATGTGGATTCATATAGTAGACGATTAGCTTTATTAAAGAGTCGCAATCATAAGTGGTAATAAATCCCGATTGTGCCCAAATCCAGCTTTCTGACCATTTTCTCCCCATTTACCTGGAGCTGCGATTTTACTTGGTTCTGTGGATTTGTGGTGGAGCTATAGTCTTTAACTTGCGGATAAATATTGAAGAACTCAGCAACTTAAATAGTCCCCCGATGAAAGACCGTATAAAATCAAATAAAACCATGGAACAAAAAGGGAATGAATGTTACTTTCCATTACTGAATCGAAGAAGTTTCCGGATTGCCGTCCTAGGGATGATCATAACCTTGTGGTGTTCGTGTGAGGCCGGGAAGGAATTGAAAGACCCCTGGACAATTAGCCATCAAATCTGCTTAGTCCCAGACTTAATAACCAATGAAGCTGGTTTTCAAAAGGAAGTCGGGCAAGCACAAATTTTCGAGCTGCCCGCAACATTTCCCATTACCAATCCCTTTCAACAGGAAATTAGCATTGAACAATTTAAATCAGTTCGTGGGAAAATAGATCTGGCCATTGCGGACAACGGATTTTTCATGAAATTGGAATTATCCAAATTGATTCCTCATGGCGTCTACACATTAAGGATGAAAGCACTCGATAAATACCGTCAACGTCCCCCTGCAATGGGCTTTTTGGGAAGGCGCGATGGCACGCAAAGTTCATTTGTTGCCGGAGAAGATGGCACTGCTGTGATCGAAGTTTTTACCCCCATAGAATCCCTGCTACTATCTGATGTCGATGACTTTACAAAAGTGTTGGACCGGTCCGACCTTTTTGTAGTTGGTGCTTATCATCTCGACAATCGACCTTCTGGGTCTGGACTGCTTGCAGACAGTGGTGCTGTTGAGCAATTTGGATTTGCACTCGAAAATCCTTAGGAAACAGACGGTTGTCGATCCAGGACAAATTGATGTTGTAAGTATATTTTTTAGGGGCCGGAATTTCTGGCCCTTTTTTTGCATTAGAGCTATTTAGAAGAGCGAAATGAGTAATTTTTGTAGTTCTAATCCGTTTGCCCACCAGCTTCCAATGCTTCCAGAGGGGAATAATTCCTATGTTTTATTATTTTGATTTTCAGTGTTTTATATTTTGCGATAGCACAAAAACTTGCTACAAGGGGTAGGACTGTTTTTGTTTATTTGCCTTTCAAGTGTGACCAAGATGCAGCACTTTTGTAGAGCGTTCAGGTAATGTCGATCACCAAAATCGACAAAGCCACACTAAGGAAACTACCTTGGTCTGTTGTTTAGGGAAAAAAATAATGGAAATACCTAGATAGGTCACGAAAGCAAATAACAAATTCATAATCTATAAGTGAATAGTAATGAATCGACCAAAAATTATTGCAAAGAGCAAGGGAGAATTTTCGTCTCCTACCCAAAATCTAAGTTCTATCGCATACATGTCACACCTCAAGACATTCCGCAAACCCGGAATTTTTCTTACCAGTAATCCACAGGATACCAATTAACATTACCTAGAAATTTTACAATTCTGCGGACTCCAAAACGTGGGGTTCAATTAATTATAAATCTTGATTATAGGATTTTGAATTCGCTTCATCTGCACCGTCGGAAGTTGGGGCCAATGCTACCGATTGGGCAAGGGTCGATTCAATCCCATATCATTTTCTGAATTTCTCATAGAAACATTTTTAAGAGTACCTAACAAAAAAATTACTTATGAAACGAATTTTTATCCAGAGTTTATTTCTGGTATTTCTGCTTACGCAGCACTGGGACGTGCTCGGGCAGTGTACCGTATCTGGTGTGACAGTCACTCCGGGTTGCGACGGCAACACGAGGATTGATGCAACACTGGGACCGGATGTAAACGACTTCACGTTGCAGGTGACCAACAATGCAGGTGATGTCTTGAAGCATTCTTTCCCTAAAATGGCTAATAACCTATTACCGGTTGCCATACCTACCGCTCAGTTGGCAGTAGGAGACAAATGGGTGATCACTGGTAATTGTGATGCTGGCCTTATTGATAGTCAAAACGGAGAGATCATGGCTGGAGACCTGACTCCCGCTGACATCATGCCTTCCGTGTCCATTACTTCAATTGTTGTGCCAAATTGCCCATCAGGCAGCGATGGTACTTACAAGATAGAAGTTACTGACCCGTCGGCAGACGGTGCTTGCGACGGTACTACCACCTATAGCGTAATGCTCAACGGTACTTCCGGTGGAGTGGCCGATGGCGGTTCCAGATCTGGAAGCACAGTTACTTATATGGTAACAGGAGCTTCTGCAGGAAGCATCGATGTTGATGTTACTTCTGCTGATATGTGCGGTTCTTGTTCTTTTGCGCTGGCCAACCAGACCAGCACCATGCCTGACGGTACATTCGATGGCCCTATTTTCGATGTACAGGATCAGACTGGTACCAATGGAACAATCGCAACTGGTGCTTATACCATGGACACCAGAATGCCTGAAATTACCTTGGTTAATGGAACACCTAGCTACACTATTCCCGCTGGTGATTGCGCTATGGACATCTGTTTCCTATTGGATAATCTAGATGATGACTGTGTGCAGCTGTATTCTGGTGCTATCTTGGAAATTGACGGTGAGATTGCTGCTCAGCAAGGAGCACCTTCCGATTTCTTCGGCACTCCTGGATACTCATTATGCGCTGACGGTTTAGCTGCTGGAACTTATACGGGTAAAATTACAATGTTTGATCTTGGATCCAATGAGACCGTCACTCCCGAGTTTACCATTACGGTAGCTGAGGAAGATCCAAATCCGACGGTAACTCCAACCGGAGATTTTACTTTTGCCTATACACAGTGTGATGAGTCAATTGCAGGTTTGATTGGTGTACAGATTACCGACAATTGTGAAACTACTGCCGAGACACAAGCCAATGCAAGTAACTTGTCCGTTACTTACAACGATTACGTTAACAATGGCGGCGCTCCTAAAACTTTAACCGGAGATATTGACCCTGTCAACACTCCTGCTAATGCTTTCTTCGAATTTGAGTTGGATCTTACTGAAGACAATGATGGAGAGGAAGTAGTGATTTCTTACATGGATACGGATGGTAACACAACTACCGAAAGAGTTGTGTTGAATGTTTCCAGAACGGAGGTGAACTCACCTGTAGTTGATGCCAGTGATGCCGAATTTACAGCGGCGGCTTGTGAAGACCGGGTTCACGTAAACTATACTTTCCACATTTACGATTGTGCTGGATTTGATGCTTCGACTTTCGATTTCGATGATTTTGGTATCGATGCTAAGGCACGGAACATTACATCTACCAATTACATTGATTTGAGTACGACTCCGATCTCAAACTTGAATGGCGCAACTGGTATTGAAGTGAAATTAAGTGGATATTTATTTGCCCCATCTACTTATACTCTGGAGATCGATTACAAAGGCCAATTTGTTAACCCATCTATCAAGACTTCTACGGTTATCTCTAACGAAAATCTCGTTTTGGCTTGTAATGATAACATTAATGTAACACTGGATGAATACTGTAATGCACCTCTGCTTCCGGACAATGTATTGGAAGGATTTCCCTCTGGTCTGGAATGTGCAAAAGGTTACTACGTAAAAGTTATTTATCCCTACGATGGTCATACAATCGACAGAGTAAAAGAATGCGGTGAGTTCAAGTACATTGCTTATAAAGTAGTTGGTACCCAGGATTGGATCGATGGTGATACTGCTCCAAGCGGAGACTACGATGTATATCCAGATGAAGAAATTTGCTGGGGATACGTAACAGCGGAAGACAAGACTCCTCCTACTGCTTGTATCAGAAAAGTGATCGGTTTATACAAATCCGAAGTAGAATACGAAACCTACGGAGATTACTTCTTGACGAATAAAGAACCTAAGGAAATCAATAGAAAGTACTACGAGTACGATCCGGTGACTTATGATCCTTACGATTGTGAAGATGATATCGTGTACAAATCCCACACGACGGTCTTGGATGATCCTTACTTCAACCTGTTGATCTGTACGGATTTAGATTCTATTTACAACGTAGAATATTCTTGGACTGATGACGAGTATGCTTACTATACCGGTACACCGGAATTGTTTGACAACTGTGGTGATGGTAAAGTGACCCTTATTGACGTTGATGACAAGTTGGAAGACCTTGAGTGTGCCATGTACCCTGACTACTATTTCCCAGGTCGCCTGGTTTCTGCAGTCATCCACCGTACATTTGTTTTTGAAGATGAGAAAGGAAATCGTGGTGAAGTAACTCAAGACATCTGTTTCTACAAGCCTACCATCTACCTTCCAGAGTGTAAGAAGGAATTGGATCTTTGCTGGTATGGCGATGCTGATCCGGATAATACAGAAGAAGAATTGGCTCCGGGTGAGATTCATTCTGCTCCTTATTACTACAACGCTGCATGCATGAAGATGTATTTGGACGAGCATGTTTGCGAAGTGACTGTTACTTACGAAGATTTGGTATTGCCTGGTCCTACCAAGTGTGGCTTCAAGGTGATTCGGACTTGGACATTGCTGGATTGGTGTTGGAATGAAGATCTATACGATAACATCGATTTGGTAGACTACTACAATTGTGAAGAAGCAAGAGAGAATGCAAGCTGGCACAACAAGGCGTTGACTTACGAACAGCATTTGATCGTTGGCGACTCTTACGCTCCAGTACCACAGCATCCTGATACTGACTGGGATGGTTATCCAGGTGGACCAATGATATTCTCTACCGGACCATTCGATTGTACTGGTGCTTTCGATGTACCTGCACCGATTATTTACAACAAAGAATGTAACTATACTTGGACTGTACATGTCTATGCAAATGTACCTGTACTATGGCATGGTGTTCCGACCGGACAGTACGAATTGAAGCATTTTACAGAAGCAGACGTAATTGTTGATAATGATTTGGCTACTTGGGAAACCAAGAGTGTAAAGGTAGTTGGTGTACCTAAAGGACATCATTATCTAAAATACGTTGTTGAAGATCATTGTGGAAATGTAGGTGAAAGTTATCATCCTGAGTATATCCCCGATGGTTACAATCATACCTTTGGTTACGTTCCATTTTATGTAATTGATGAGATTGAGCCGGTGGCTGTTTGTGACGATGATTTGACTGTATCTATTACTGCTGGAGCAGGTGGCGATGCGAATCCTTACGGATTTGGTAGAGTATATGCTGCTGACGTTGATGAAGGAAGCTGGGACAACTGTACCGATGTATACCTGCAGGTTCGCCGGTTTGTACCAGAAGATTGTGTTGAAGATTTCCAAGCAGGTTCTAGTCAGGCACTGGAGACTAAGAAAGTAACCATCGATAAGCCAGGTACTTTAGCTGACGGCCTATCAGGATACTGGACGGTATGGGCGGATTACGTAGACTTTGTTTGCTGCGACATAGGAGTACATCCTGAAGAAGGAAAAGTATTGGTAGAGTTAGGTGTTTGGGATGATGCTAACATGAGCGGTGTTTACAATGACAAAGCTGATGTATATGGTGACATCGAGCAATACGACAACTTCAACACTTGCTGGTTGGAAGTTTTACTGGAAGACAAAATCGCTCCTGTATGTATCGCTCCACACGATCTTGCATTCAATTGTGATGTGATTCCTTACAATGTATACGTACCTGAAGATGGTACGAAGTGGGCTGATTTATCAGATGAAGATAAGGATCATATGAGAGCTTGGTTCGGATCTATTTCCGACGCACCAAAAGCTTGGGACAACTGTTCCGTTACTGTAGAAATGACTGACGTTATCTTTGATATGCACTGTAAGGCTGGTTCCATTACCAGAGTATTCCAGGCTACGGATGCTTGGGGACGTACTTCCGCTACTTGTAAGCAAGAAATTACTTTCTTCCGCGAGCACGACTACTGTATTAAATTCCCTAAAGATGCTGAGGCTGAGTGTCTGGAAGATCCGGATATTCCTGGTGTTGAGTTGTTCGAGTATGCTTGTGATTTGTTGGCAGTAAGTGTACAGGATGAGCGTTTCGACGTGCCTACCAGCAGCAACGAATGTTACAAATTGTTCCGTACCTACCGCGTATTGAACTGGTGTCAGTTTGACGAAGATGTCGATCCAGGAACTCCATTGTTTGACCGTTTCGATACCGCTTACGATGTTGAGCCGTTGGTGGTTAACCGCGATGAAGATCAGGATGGCAAACCAGGTGATGAAGATGTATACGTACGCTTTATCGGTGGTGAATACGATGACGATCGCTTGAATGAGATCGAGCGTATCTACGACTACTACGGAGCTACTTATGATGTGGAAGGATACCCAGATACTTATGGAATTACTACGATCGATGACAACTGTATTCCAGATGACTACGAGCACTACGATCCAGAAGATGGATATCACAGATACAACTACTACTCTAGAGGATTCTACCAGTATACTCAAGTAATTAAGGTATACGATGCCGTTCCTCCGGTTGTGGTTGGTATTGGTGAAGAGTCTTTCCCATCTTATGCTTCTCCAGACCTGGATGACAAAGCCAGTGACTTTGCAAATGGTCTACCTACAGTTTGTGTTGGTGATGTAACGATCGATGTACAAGTTTCCGAAATCTGTACGCAAGATTACGTTGTAGTTAAGAAAGTATACTTGTTGCCAGATGCCGATCTCGGTGTTGGAACGCTTCCGCTGTATGATGGTGGTGCGGTTACTGAGGATGGCGATGCCTTTGGTTTTGCAGTTTCTGCCGGTGTTGCCGGTGACGAAGGTACTGTATTTACATTGACTGGATCATTCCCAATCGGTGAGCACGAATTAGAAGTACATGTTATTGACGGTTGTGGAAATGTAGATTCTGAGATTATTCCATTTGAAGTATACGATGCAAAAGCTCCATCTCCAATTTGTATCTCTGGCTTGTCTATCGAATTGATGCCTGACGGAGAGGGTAGTGGTGCCATGGCGATCTGGGCAAATGACTTTATTGCCAGTGATATCTGGGATTGTTCTGAGCCTATCAAGTACACCATTCACAGAGCGGAAGAAATCGATTCTATCCTGGCTGCTGGTGAAACGGTTACCTATACCGACGAAGATGCTTCTTTGGTAGTTACATGTGATGATCCTGAAGTAGTATTGGTTTACATATTTTCTTGGGATGCAGCTGGAAACGGCGATCGTTGTGAAGCCATGTTGTTGGTGAACGACTTCATGGGTCTTTGCGGACCTGTTGCCGGAGCTTCCGTTGCCGGTTTGATCTCTACTGAAGAAGACAGATCTGTTTCTGACGTACAGGTTGAATTGAGTGGACAGATGAATGATGACATGATGACCACTAATACCGGTAACTATGGCTTTACCAGCCTGACCATCGGACAAGACTACACCATCACTCCTCTGAAAGATGTTGAGTACAAAAATGGTGTTTCTACATTCGACCTCGTAGTGATCAGCAAGCACATCTTGGGTGTTGAAGCTTTGGACTCTCCTTACAAATTGATTGCTGCGGATGCAAACAACAGTCGCTCTATTACGACTCTGGATTTGATCCAGTTCCGCAGATTAATCCTAAGCATTGACCAGGAGTTGAGCAATAATACAAGCTGGAGATTTGTCGACGCGAGATACGATTTCCCGAATGATTCAAATCCATGGGCTGAGCAATTCCCAGAATTGATCAACATCAATGACCTGGAAGACAACATGTTGTCAGGTGACTTCATCGCCGTTAAGATCGGTGACGTTACCGGTGATGCTGAGACCAACGGACTGGTTTCGCCACGTAACATTGCAGGAACCTTCACCATGAATGTTGAAGACCAGGCACTGTTGACCGGAAACGAGTACAAAGTGGCATTCACTGCTGCTGACCTGGCTCAAGTACAAGGTTACCAATTTACACTGAACCTGGATGCAGATGTAGCATTCGTTGACATCGAGTATGGAGTAGCAGGCGAAGAAAACTTCGGTTTTGCCTTCCTGAACGACGGTGCCATCACTACCAGCTGGAATGGTGAGGCTTCTGACAAAGTACTGTTCACAATGGTTGTCCGCGCTAACGCCGATGTACAACTGAGTGAAGTACTTAAAATTAGCTCTCGCTACACTACTGCAGAAGCATACAGCAATGACGATGAACTGCTGGATGTTGCCCTGAACTTTGGTCAGGCAACTGTTACTGCAGCTGACTTCTCCTTGTACCAAAACACTCCAAACCCATTCAACGGTGAGACGAAGATTGGTTTCAGCCTGCCAGAAGCAGCGAAAGCAACTTTGACCATCCAGGATGTTGCCGGAAGAACGCTACAAGTGATCCGTCGCGATTTCGCGAAAGGTTACAACGAAGTAGTTCTTGACGGAAGAGGATTGGCTCCTGGTGTTTTGATGTACACTTTGGAAAGCGATGAATTTACCGCTACTAAGAAGATGATTCTAAGTAAATAGACTACTATTAGTGATTAATTAGATGAAGTTGTAAGGGACCGGAATCCCGCGTCCCTTACACTTCCAATATTCCACGAAAAAAAAATACAAAGACTATTAGAGTTTAACCAAGAATATTTTGTAGGACACCGAATGATCTTTTTTACCAGCTCTTCGTCACGTCCTCGCCTTAATAGCGCTGCTATTAGGCTCCGGGCGATCCTTGATCAGGCAAAAAACCTCTATCCGGATGTCTATACAAAATATTCATACATAAACTCTACTGTATTTGTTAATAGTTATGAGATTATGATTTCAGAGCTGGAGTGTTTTACTTCAGCTCTTTTTGCTGCTATAGCTACTAATTGCTGCTATTGTTGCTATAGCTACTGTTGCTACTATTGTTCCTATTGCTTCTTTTGTAGCTGCTGTCTGATTGCTATTCCAAGCATCAGTCACAGAGGCCATAGCAGCCACAGAGTCAATAGCAGCCGCAGAATCCACAGCAACCACAGCAACCACAGATCCCCCCAGTTGCAAATCCTCAATATTTGAGCTATCTTTGTCTCTTATTCTACCCAACCTGCTTTTTACTGCCCAACTTCAATTACATTTTTACAATTGGTTAGCGTCAATCATTGTGGCATTCTTATTGATCCTTAATGATATTGACTTTCCTTTACATTAGGAGGTGGTCACCGTCTTAACGATGGGAAGGTCGTGCGAAAAATCAATGTAAAAATTAAAAATTGTGAACATGAAACATTTCGTGATTTTACTTTTGGGCGTTTTTCTGCCGGGGTTGGCAATGGCTGCTCTACACAAAGGCATGGATTGTACCAAAAATAAAACATGTATCGAGCATCATCAAGGCCGAATGAAGCTTACCACTCCGAATGAGATTGGGTACATCAAAGAGTATTATCTGTACAAGGATCACATTGTTGGCATCTCGGTGAATAAGGGTTATTTCATCTACGACAAGGAGAAAAAGGAAGTCCAACACTTCAATAATTCCGAAAATTGGGTGAAAGAATTGAAGGGCCGCAATCTGGGCCCACTGCCTACCAATAACTATAACCAGACCGCAAACATGGTCAATCAAAGAAGTATTTTGCAAGATCTGAATTTTGATCGGGCCACCAACTGCTTCGTCGTCGACCAATACATTGTCGGAGAAGGAGAGCGTTATAACTATTTTATTTTCAATGAAAAGACACAGCAGACGGAGCATTTCATGACCCCCAGGAGATGGCTTTCAGCAATTGATTTGAAGGGACTGACCCCTCTCATTACTCGCTGGCATAAGAGTTCGTGGAATTTTCCGGTTGTGGAAGATGCCATCAATTGGTCGCTGTCAAATATGAAAATTACGCTGGGGGCCTTAGGAGGTTTGATCTTGCTTCATCTTGTCCTCATCTTCAAGGTATTGGGAAGCAGATCCCAAAGTTTCAAGATGGGCGTGCTCTGTTTTACGACATTGGAAATGGTTGGTTTGGCCTATCTGATCATGGCCAATTTGCCGTATAGTTTTTAGATTACCAGCTGCCACCGGCTCCGCCACCGCCGAAGCCGCCGCCGCCAAAACCACCGAAGTCGCCACCACCAAAACCACCGAAGTCGCCACCACCGAAACCACCAAAGCCGCCACCGCCACCTGACCAGTCCCCACCGCCGCCAAAGCCACCGGGGAAGATGATCCAACCACCGCCACGTCGGCGTCGGCGATGTGGTCGGTCATCCATATCGTAGCGGCCGCCGCGGTAATAACCGCCATCACCATCATTGCCCATATTTGATAGAATAATGATGATGACAATGATCAGGATCAGGATAAAAACAACGGGAATGCCTCCCTCCGAAGTTTTGCGATTCCATTCCTCTGCCGTATACTCTCCCTTACCAAGGTCCATGATAACATCGGTAGCCTGGTCGAAGCCTTCGTAGAATCGGCCAACTCGAAAAGATGGTTTAATAATGTTTTCAATGATCCGGCGGGCCATGGCATCGGGCAGGAAACCTTCTGCACCATATCCGGTCTGAATATAAAGCTGTCGGTCTTGTTTGGAAACGTAGATGAGGATACCATTGTCTTTGCCCTCTTGTCCGATCCCCCACTCCTGTGCCAATCGGACCGTATAGTCGAAGATATCTTCGCCCTGTAGGGATTCTTCCGTCACAATGGCAATTTGAGTAGAAGTCTCCCTTTGATATTGCAGCAGCTTGTTGTTGAGAGCGATGATCTGTCGTTGATTCATCAGCCGTGCATAATCATTGACTAAGGCACCACCGGACTTAGGGACCGGTTTCTGCCCGAAGGCGGTTATCCAACAAATGGATAGAAAGACTAAAAAAATATACTTTTTCATTACGTTCAGCTTTTTACAACTACCCATATGAAATCTCGTCGGGTAATTCATTCACATCATCCGATTGGTAAGGAAAGTGTTCTTTTAGTTTTTCGCCAATTTGTTGGATAACCTCACAAATTCCATCGGCGAACGCTCCTTTTTTGAAGTAACTCAAGAGCAGGTCGCGTTCGTTTTTCCAAAAGTTGGTAGGAACGATCTTATTGATCCCTTCGTCTCCAAGGATGGCAAATTCTCTTCTTTCGGGCGCAATAAAGAGGAGTACTCCGTTTCTTGCTTTTGTTTGATGCATGCCCAATCTATGGAAAGTGTTGACGGCAGCAACCAAAGGCTTGTCGCGACAATCACTTTCGAGGTGGACCCGGATTTCTCCCGAGGTATTGGTCTCTGCCATCTTAATGGCTTTGATGATTCTTTGCTCCTCTTCCTTGGTAAAGAATTTGATCATTGGAACGACTTAGTTGAAGTTTACTTCCGGCGCCTGATCTGCACCTGCTTCGGCTTCGAATTGTGCTTTTTGTGAAAAGCCAAAGATGCTGGCGAAGAAACTGGCCGGGAAACGCCGAACAGTTTTATTGTATGCAGTGGCCGTATCGTTGAATCGGTCTCTTTCTACTTTAATACGGTTTTCGGTACCTTCTAGTTGTGATTGCAATTCGAGAAAACTTTGATTGGCTTTCAGATCCGGATAACGCTCCACCGTCACCAACAGTCTACTAAGTGCGGAACTTACCTGCCCTTGTGCCTGCTGGAAATTTTGTAGGGCTTCCGGGGTGATGTTGCTGGGGTCGATATTGACACTGGTAGCTTTACTTCTGGCTTCGACAACTTTAGTAAGTGTTTCTTGCTCGAAATTGGCTACGCCCTTGACGGTATTAACTAGGTTGGGGATTAGATCCGCACGTCGTTGGTACGCACTTTGGACCTTACTCCAGGCATTTTCGACATCCTCCTCCATGCCAACGAAACGGTTATAGTTATTACAACCACTCATCAGGACAATTAATCCTAAGACAGCCAGGACAGCAGTGAATGTAAGCGATTTCATGTTGTTATTTTTTTACTTTAAAAATGGTGAATTTGCCTTTGACGTGGCAGATCTTTTCGCCAAAGGTCATCCTTTTGACGACAAGGTTCAAAAAAGTCATTCCTTTTCAAAAATATCCAACAATATTTTTGCTCCCTGGAATGGGGAGCATTTACCGAGCATTACATCCTTTTCTACATCCTCTTTCTTCCGTGCTACTGCGGGATGATTGTAGAAGCTATTGCGCAGATAGACATCTATGTGATCTTTGAGCCAAAAAACGGCCTGGTTTTTTCGATTTCCTGGCAGATAACCGTTGGATTGGACCGATTGATGATAATTTTGAACAGACTCCCAGATTTCACCAATGCCCGTTTTCTCCAGTGCCGAACAGGTAGTGACGACTGGTACCCACTCACTATCCTTGGCCAGGGCCAGGTGCGTGGCCTGTTGGTAAGCCAACTGAGTTTGCCGGGCTAGGTGGACTCGTTCTCCATCGCTTTTATTGATGGCCAGAATGTCGGCCATTTCTACGATTCCCCTCTTGATCCCCTGTAATTCATCACCGGCCCCTGGCAGCAACAGCAACAAGAATAAATCAGTCATGGAGTGTACGGCAATTTCTGACTGTCCTACCCCTACTGTTTCGATTAGAATAACATCATAGCCCGCTGCCTCACAGAGGAGAATGGTTTCTCTTGTCTTTCGTGCAACGCCGCCTAATGATTGACCGCTTGCCGAAGGCCGGATGTAGGCCCTGGGATGATTAGAAAGTTGCTCCATCCTTGTCTTATCCCCTAGAATACTGCCTTTGGAGATTGTGCTGGTAGGATCGATGGCCAGTACCGCGACTCGATGATCGTCTTGAATAACAACCTGGCCCAAGGCCTCCACAAAGGTGCTTTTGCCAACTCCAGGAGAACCCGTAATGCCGATGCGAATGGACTTACCCGAAAGTGGCATGCATCGCTCAATTACTTGCTGTGCCAGTTGTTGATGATCCACTCTTTCGCTCTCGATGAGCGTAATGGCTCGGCCCAAAATGGTCCGGTCACCCTGTGTGATTCCCTCGACATATTTTTCTACAGAAAGTAAGCTGGCCTTCCTGTGTCTGAACAAGTCGGGGTTGAAGTTTGATTTTTCCTCTGATTTCATGCCGATAACATAAACTTAAGCATCGTTAAAGTTTTGAGTAGCTAGATTACTTGAAATTAACAATTTGTTTAATGTTTTGATTTACAGTTACTTGAATTGGGATTTGAATTTAACATATCGAGCTTGTACTCATCAATATAGTTAAAGTTTATTAATTCGGACCGATTGGTTTCTAACGGACCGAAAAGGTATTGTAAAGCGAAAATATTTGTGCTTCCTTTGTTGATAGGAACACGCACACCTCACATTTCTAAACATCATTTTTTCATTCTCGTGTCGATCGTAAATTCTAAAATGGTCTCCATTGTTGGTCGATTTTAGGCATTATAATCGGTAAAATACGACACGTCTAAAACAAACCATATAAGGAACACAACTACATTATCCTTTCTGTTTCATTAAACAACTTCATTGTCAGTTTTAATGATTTCGGCTGCCATTACCAAAAATACAAAGGTCAATTACTATATAGTTGTAATTTGTATCTCTCTTATGCTTGTGGTTTTGGCGGCTTTTTATTTTCTGTGTCTGCGCAACGTATCTGCCAGAATCCCGTACATTACCCCGAAAGTATCCCTTTTCGACAAATATTACCTGCAAAATAAAGCTAGAGATTCTCATTCCCGGATATTGGCAATCTACTCAACCACAGTTTGGTAAAATTTTAATCTCCACTTAGGGGATATTCCGAACATACTCTTACTTTTGCATCGTTTTCAATTACCAAAATATAAATTATGAATTCAGTACAACCTGAAGTAAAATACAAAGTGAAGGATATCGCCCAGGCGGATTGGGGTAGGAAAGAAATTGAATTGGCCGAGGCTGAGATGCCAGGACTGATGGCCTTGCGCGAACAATACGGAGAGTCCAAGCCTTTGAAGGGAGCCCGCATTGCCGGATGTTTGCATATGACCATTCAGACTGCTGTTCTGATTGAAACGTTGGTTGAACTCGGAGCTGATGTCTCCTGGTCTTCTTGTAATATTTTCTCTACACAGGATCATGCCGCTGCGGCGATCGCTGCGGCAGGAGTTCCAGTATATGCCTGGAAGGGAATGAACGAAGAAGAATTCTGGTGGGCAATCGAGCAGACATTGTTTGCCTTCCCGGGCGGGCAGCCGCTGAACATGATCCTGGATGATGGTGGCGATCTGACCAACCTGGTTTTGGATAAACACCCGGAATTGGTAGCGGGAATAAAGGGGATCAGTGAAGAAACTACCACCGGCGTTCATCGCCTGTACGAGCGAATGACCAAAGGCACACTACCATTACCGGCCATAAACATCAACGATTCCGTCACCAAATCGAAGTTCGATAACAAATATGGTTGTAAAGAATCCTGTGTGGATGCTATCCGCCGTGCAACCGATATCATGTTGGCAGGTAAGGTGGCAGTCGTGGCGGGATACGGCGACGTTGGGAAAGGTTCGGCAGCATCCCTAAGAGGTGCCGGATGCCGGGTAATCGTTACCGAAATCGATCCGATCTGTGCACTACAGGCCGCAATGGACGGTTTTGAAGTGAAAAAGATGATCGATGCCATTCCAAGAGCGAACATCGTTGTGACCGCAACGGGCAACAAGGACATCGTCAACGCCGAACACTTTAAGGCCATGAAGGATAAGTCAATCCTCTGCAACATCGGACATTTCGATAATGAAATCAATATTGCCTGGCTCAATAAGAACTACGGAGATACCAAGATCAGTATCAAACCGCAGGTCGATAAGTATACCGTCGATGGTAAAGACATCATTGTCCTGGCAGAAGGCCGCCTGGTCAATCTTGGTTGTGCAACCGGCCACCCGTCGTTTGTAATGTCTAACTCATTTACCAACCAGGTGTTGGCACAAATGGAGTTGTGGGACAATACCGACAAATACGAAAACAAAGTTTACATGCTGCCCAAACATCTCGATGAGCAAGTAGCGCGTTTGCACCTTGCCAAGATTGGTGTGGAGCTGGAAGAATTGAGCCAAGATCAGGCAGATTACATCGGAGTGAAGAAAGAAGGGCCATTTAAGCCTGAATACTACAGATACTAGCGGTTGCTGCTGTTGCTATTGTTGCTGTGGTTACTGTAGTTACTTTTGTTGCTGTAGTGACTATAGCAACAAAAGAAGCCATAGCAACAATAGAAACAACAGTACCCATAAAATAAAAGAAGCTTTTGGAGGACAACCCCCAAAAGCCCAATCAGTGTATACTTTAATCGGTAAATGGAACTCTTAAAAGTAATAAATTAAAGGAGGAATACAAAATATTTAGATATTTTGTTATATGAACACTGCATTTGGAACATATTTACTGTTGGGCTTTGAACACATCTCCGATTTGGAGGGGTATGATCACATCCTGTTCATTGTTGCACTTTGTGCGGTTTACCGGCTTTCGGAGTGGCGAAGGGTTGCGATCCTGGCCACTGCATTCACGATCGGGCATTCAATCACTTTGGCATTAGCGGCCCTCGATATCATTAGTTTTCCTACCAAATGGATCGAGTTTTTCATTCCGATTACCATTATTCTTACTGCTCTTTATAATGTGTTTTTCACTGGGACCAAAGTTTCGGATCAAGGCGCATTCACGGATCGAAACGTCAATCTAAACTACCTTTTCACCATTGTATTTGGATTGATTCACGGAATGGGGTTTTCCAATTTCTTTCGGGCTTCGATGTTTCCGGGAGAGGAAAATTTGTTGGTACAGCAATTACTGGCTTTTAATATAGGAGTGGAGCTTGGCCAACTAATGATCATTGCCTTTGTTCTATTATTGTCCTATGTTGTAATTGATTTGCTCAAAGCAAAGCAAAGGGAATGGAACTTATTTATTTCCGGAGCTGCTGCCGGCGTATCATTGATCATGGCTTTGGAGAGAATTCCGTTTTGACCATCACATAATTAAACCGCATGATTGAATATTTGCTTTTGATCTCCATTTTTCTATCCGGTTGGAATACGGCAAATGAACACGAATTTCATTTGAGTAAAAGCCTGATCGAATACGCGGAAGATGAAAAGGCCATTCAAATTACGATGCATTTATTTATCGATGATCTCGAAGATGCACTTAAGCTAAAAGGCATTGAAAAGTTATACATTTGCACCGATAAGGAGGCGGCAAATGCGGAGGAAGAAGTGTACAAATATCTACAGGAGAATTTTTCTATTTCCATCGATAATCAAGCATTGGAGTACGCCTTTATCGGCAAAGAAATCTCAGAGGATCTGCTGGCGGTATGGTGTTACCTTGAAGTCACTAATGTCGAGACCTTTCAACAGATGGAAGTCATGAATCGATCCCTTTTAGAGGCCTTCGATGATCAAAAGAATTTGATCAGCATCATTGGCCCGAATGGCAAAAAAGGGTTTTTTATGCTGGACAAAGGGAAACCCACAGAAATCGCTAAATTTTAGGTGCTGATGAATCGATTGAAGAAGTATTTAGGGTATTTGGTCATCCTTCCGGTTCGTTTTTACCAAGTTGCCATTTCGCCCATGTTCAGCCCTTCTTGCCGATTTCAACCTACCTGTTCGAATTACATGATTGAAGCTGTAAGAGAGTGGGGGCTCATCAAAGGTACGTGGTTGGGTCTTCGGCGGATTAGTAAGTGTCATCCTTGGGGGCCTCACGGCCATGACCCGGTTCCTAAAAAACAAAAAAAATAATCTGATTCTTATGTTAAGACGTCCGAGGAGAAATCGCCGTTCGGCCGCTATTCGTGGTTTGGTACAAGAACAACACCTGACCGCAGGGCATTTGGTTCAACCCCTGTTCCTGGTTCAGGGAACCCAGGTCCGGGAAGAAATTCCTTCCCTCCCCAACACATTTCGATTGTCAATCGATGAAATTTTAAAGGAAGTGGAAGAATGCATGCCGTTAGGTCTTCGTTCCTTCATGATGTTTCCGGCAGTGCCTGAGCACCTAAAAGATAAGACTGCGACCTATAGCTACGATCCCCAGAATTTTTACCTAAGCGCAGCTGCGCAAATTAAGCAACAATTTCCCGAATGTTGTCTGATCAGTGATGTAGCCATGGACCCATACAGTTCCGACGGTCACGACGGAATTGTAGAGGATGGACAAATTCTCAATGATGAAAGTCTTCCCATTCTGGCTCGAATGGCCGTGGCCCAAGCAGAAGCAGGCTTTGATGTGATAGGACCTTCCGATATGATGGATGGTCGGGTTCGGGCCATACGGGAAGCCCTGGATGATGCCGGCCATACCAATACCGGCATCATGTCCTATACGGCTAAGTACGCCAGTGCTTTTTACGGCCCATTTAGAGATGCTCTGGACTCCGCACCGAAAGCTGGTGATAAGAAGACTTATCAAATGGATCCGTCGAATAGGAGGGAGGCCCTGATCGAGGGAGAATTGGACACGGAAGAGGGAGCTGACTTTTTGATGGTCAAGCCCGCTATTCACTACCTCGACGTGATTCGCGAACTTAAAAGTAACTTCGAGTTACCCATTGCAGCCTATCATGTTAGCGGAGAATGTGCAATGCTGCAGGCCGCTTGTCGGAATGGCTGGCTGGACTATGAAAAGGCCATGCCTGAGGCCTTATTGAGCATTCGAAGAGCAGGGGCCGACGTCATCATTACCTATTTTGCGAAAGATTTTGCCCGACTAGGTAATTTTTTCTAAACCCTATGTTAAATTTCTTAAATTTTTGTGAAGTTTCTGGAAAGAAGCTGGAATTTCCTATAAATTGCAGAATCATATCATTGAAAACCTTATGTAAGACCCATTTATTTGAAGGCTTTTTCGAATGCCGACAATAATAGGAATTACCAAATTCAATGATGGCGAATGTATTTTTATACTTCGCCATCAATTGGATTTGTGTGTAAGGTACAGAGTAAACCTTAACCATCACCCGACCATGAAACAACTCTGGAAATCCCTGCCGTTATTAGGCCTTTTTGCCATCCTTGTTACCATCGCTTCCCTAGAGAGAGCGGAGGAGCCCGTAAAACCTTCTTCGGAGCCATCAACGGAGGAACTGGTTGATCAACAAGAAGACATCATCACTGCTTTTAACGAAGACATTCTAGACCACAGAATGGATTGAAACCCAAAGCCGCATTCTTTCTTTCTGAATATTCTAAATACGGACTATTCTGACGTTTCTAAGACATTCAAGCGACTGGTAGCCTGCTCCAGCGACAGCTTGTTGGTCCTGAATCCTTCTAACACGGATTGCTTGGCAGTGATCTCTATTTCTCTTGGTAAATTGTCGTCGCAGCCCTTGCAAAATTCCACTTTGAAAATCAATGCCTCGTCTTTAGCAAGCTCTCTAACAATGCTTCCGTATTCTACGATGTTCAACTTAAGCTCCTCTAAAAATTGTGGATAGTCTTTGAGAAACTGTTCCTCTTTTTCTTCTTTTCGTTCGTCTCTGGATTGACCGGACCCCCGATCCGGATAAACCAGTTCTTCCTTGATGATAATCTCCGGATCGATGGACAAAGCTCTAAAACCATTCCCGCGATATTTCGGACGAATGGTCAGATGGTAGATCGCCCCTAACCCTTCAATCTTTTCGTATTTTACTCCGCCGGTCAGGCGTAATGGCCCCTCCATATCACTCTTGTAGAGGTCAGAAAAGATATTACTGAGTAGTTCCAGGTTCTTGTGATTACTATTTTGCTCTTCATCATCCGGTGTAGAGAATTCGATTTTTTCGTAGAGCCTTTGTTCTGTCATGTTTCCTTTCTGGAAAGTGGAGATATCCGATTTTCTAATGGAGGCACTATAAGCTCTTCTTTCTCCGTCACCCGATAGTCGGCCAATCCCGGAAACGCGGAATCCCCCGCGATCCCGATTCATGCGCAACATGATTTTTTCATTCTCGGGTACCTGACTCAATAGGTAGGCATATTCCTTGACGAAAGTCTGGACAACGTTTTCAAATAATTTACTTAAATCAATTGTGTCGATATCTCCCTCGTACTCATACTGGAACCGACTGGGCCTTCTTCGATTTCGCTTGTTGTCAGGGATGACGACCTTGCCGTCAAGATAAATTCGGACATCCTTATCTCCATTTTCTTTCTCGGTCTTATGGATCAGCAAGGGAGAACCATAACTTGGAGTGAAGGTAAAAAGTACCCCAAAACCGGTTAAGTAAGTTCCCTCCACCTGCTTACGGCCGGCGATCCCAAAAAATGAAAATTCATTGTCAGAGTCATGGTCTCCCTTCATCAAGGAGGAAATAATGTTTTCGGCCGCTTCAATGTTGCGGTTCATTCGAGCCATATCCACTTGCTGGCTCCACAAAGGGGTATTCAATAGAATTAAAGCTAAAATGATTAGATTTTTCATAGTAAAGTATCTTTTAGAGATCGCCGTTAGACAAAAGGTTGACAAACATGGCCTCTGTTTCATTCTTATTTAGTTCGACGTTATTATATACATTGGTAAATTCAGTGCCGATTGATTCGAGGTCCGATAAACGAGTTTTTTGATATTCTTGCCAGAAGTTAGTGAGCAAGGACTGCAGCTCCTGCTGCTGCTGAATTTGTAGACTTTGGACCAAACTGGCGATTTCGGGGAGTTGTTCCGACTGGAACTGTGCGATGATCTCCTCCGTTTGCCGTTTTTGCTGCCGCTGCCAATTGACCACCATGTGTTGCTCCTGCTGCCGCCATTTTTCTTGCCAACTGGCGTCCACCTGAAGCACTTTTCGGTCAAGTCGCTCTTCTTGCTCCTTCAACATGGCGGCCGTCTTATCATAAAGTGCTTCCACATCGAAAGCAGGCTCCGCATTAGATTCCGCCACCGCTACTTTTCCCAGCGAAAAAGTAAGAGCTCCATTTCCAACCTGTAATCGTGGGTTCAACCAGGATAAGAGCAATAAGAAAGAAGCGGCAATACCCAATGGCCAGCGCCATTTCTTCCAAGGGGAAACATATTGCTGGATGGAAACCACCGTTGGAGTGGGCTGTACTTCATCCAGCTCAGCCATTAAGGATCTGGTATCCTGCAATTCGGCTAGCTCTCGAGCCAAATCAGGATCCGCTGCAATCATTTTTTCAAACGCTTGACGTTGTTCCTCATTCATCTCGCCATAGAGATAATCCATTAATAATTCTTCTCTATTCATAACCTGTTTTCCTTTTTTGCTGTGAATATTTTACGCATGCCCTTCAGTCCATAATACAACCGTGATTTTGCGGTACTCTCCGAGATGTTCAAGATATCTGCGATCTCTCTAAACTTCAGGCCTTCGTACTCTTTCATTATGATGATGGTTCGTTGTTCTTTGGGTAAACTCTGTAGCGCTTTTAAAACCATTTTGGAGGACTCCTTCCGTTGGTATTTTTCTTCCGGACTCATTTCATACGTCATAGTATTTTCATTAAGTAAGCGGTCCTTGGTCTGAATCCTACTCTTTCGTTGGCGATTTTCAGTGTGACACAGGTTGATCACGATTCGACAAAGCCATGCTTTGAAGCCGGCCGGGTCAGATAGTTGTCCCAGCTTTTGCTGTACCTTAATAAAGGTTTGTTGGCTTACGTCTTGCGCAGTGTCTTCATCGGCGAAATATTTAAATGCAAGGTTGTAAACAAAGCGGTACCAATTGGTACAAAGCTGATTGAGCGCCTTTACATTGCCGCCTTGGGCCTGGATAATGAGCTGTCGGATGTCCTCCACTTTAATTGGTTTATCATCTTAGAGAACTTGTCAGGGGTTTTCGCCTGCCGCATAAAATCCCGAACATGTTCTTAATCAATCAAAGGATGCAGGTGAAGCTACGAAAGTTTTAAGGAGGGGAATTTTTTTTGCAGAGTTAGATTTTTATGATAACTTTGTAATTCAAAGTTCTTTAATACAAAGAGACCTCTACGATAATCAATCATGATGTATGCTGGCAATACCTGGGTTGTCGAATGACTGGGATGACCTGGGGTTGCCTCTTTTTCCTTTCTCAAGTTTAAACAAGGCGGCCAACATAAATTGTTATAATTGAAGCAGAACAACCTTTCAGGGTGAACGAGGTTACGAGTTAAATTTGTGTTTAGGAATTAAATCTCTACCATGAAGATCGCAATAGCACAAACCAAACCCCAAAAAGGGGACCTCCAAAAAAACCTCCACCGCCATCTAGAATTCATTGACCAGGCAGTTGCAAGTGGTGTCTCCCTGATCGTCTTTCCAGAATTGTCATTGACTGGCTATGAACCTACGCTGGCAGATACATTGGCCATTGAACCGGGCGATTCCCGGCTGGATCGCCTACAGGAAGTAAGTGATCGCCATCAAATGATCATTGGTGTCGGTGTCCCCATTAGGACTGAAGCCGGTATCTGCATTTCCATGCTTCTTTTTCAACCTCATCAACCAAGGCGGGTCTATTCCAAAAAATACTTGCACGTGGATGAGGAGCCCTATTTTGTTGCCGGGCAAAATTTTCCAATCTTAGAGCTGGGTGAGGTGCGGATTGGACTGGCCATCTGCTACGAATTGTCCCTGGTTGAACATGAAAAAGCCGCCTTTGAAAACGGAGCAAATGTCTACCTGGCAAGTGTTGCGAAGACGGCTGAAGGTGTGACGACTGCTTCCGGTAGATTGTCGGGGGTCGCCCGAAAATACAACGCCTTGGTATTGATGTCGAATTGCGTTGGGCCATCTGATGACTTTCTGAGTGCCGGCGGTAGTGCCATCTGGAACCGTAAGGGAGAACAAATGACCCGGCTAAATGATGCGGAAGAGGGAATATTGATCGTCGATGCGAATACATTGGGTGTGGAAGCAAAGAAGACAGACCTATGAAAATTCTGGATGAAAATGCGTTTGGACAATTTGTGTTGTACACCTCATTTCAAAGTCGCTTTTTAAGCCCCATCGGACAATATGTAAATTGGAAGCTGGCCAATGGGGAATGGGATGATTACAACGAATTATTCCACGCTACTGCTTTGATCGAAAAATTGCAACGCAACCCCGTCATTTGGTTCGATACTCATACCCTTGAACGAGATCAGCAAATAATCGGAGTCCTCTTTGTGGTTGGAGGGAACATCGCGGCACTGGAAGAAAATCTACAAACCCCGGAAGAGAAAACCTTGTTGCTAAAGTACTTTCACATTGCCGAAAAAGGAAAAGGATTGGGGAGTTATTGGCTCCAGTCCGTCCTGCTCCCGCACTATCTTGCTAGAGAATATGATTACATCCACGTCAATTCCAGTCATCCGGCTTCTTTTCAATTTTACCGCCGATTTGGAAAGCAGATCGGCAACTACCATCGCACGAGTGACAACGGTAAATACCGGCGAAAGGGAGCCTCATTTTTAATACCTTTGCCCCATGATGAAGCCGCGAAAATTAAAAATTAATATATCTAAGGAGATCGGCTCGGTCTCGTCTCTCTTGATCTTGCCAGAAGATGCTTCTGCCTTATTGGTGCTAAGTCACGGTGCCGGCGCCGGTATGACTCATAGCTTTATGGAATCGCTGGCACAGGAACTGGCCCTCCAGAAAGTGGGTACTTTGCGCTTTAATTTTGCTTACATGGAAAGAGGCGGAGGGCCCGACCGACCCAAGAAAGCACATCCCGCCATTAAAGCAGCAATCAAAAAGGCGCTTAAATACGCTGATGGCAAAACCCTCCTGGCGGGCGGGAAGTCGTTTGGGGGCCGGATGACCTCGCAAGTGGCGGCGAATGGCGAATTGGAACCGGTTCGGGGCATCGTCTATTATGGCTTTCCTTTGCATGCCCCCGGCAAACCCGGTACCGAAAGGGCTGCTCATTTGTCCGACATCGAAATACCCCAACTGTTTTTGCAGGGAACCAGGGATACTTTGGCGCGGTACGATCTCATTGAAGAGGTCTGTAAACCTTTGAAAAAAGCGCATTTGGTAAAAATGGAAGGTGGGGATCATTCTTTTAAGACCCTCAAACGTTCAGGCATTACTCACGAAGAAGCCATTCGTCAATTGGCTATAGAAACCGCCAAATTTGCCAGAAAGCTTTGACCTATTTCCTCGAAGTGTCTTTAAATGGAAAACGGAAGTAGAGAAAGGAGGCTGCTGAAGAATTGATGTCTCCCAGGTATATAAGGTCCTTATTTGCTTAAAAACCTCCGAGGAACCACGAGCCTGGCCGATGTGATTTTCACTTGGTTAGTGAACTGCGCTTGATAGAAACCTCGGAGGAGGTGAACACTCAGTTGCCGCTCTCCTCCG
>JANQRV010000478.1 GCA_028284395.1 Saprospiraceae bacterium | reverse complement strand
TTTAATCCAGGGGTCATTGGGCAGGAGGCTAGGGTCGAACATTTCGGGAGTGTTATTCGTTTCAAAGCCAATATCAGAAAAAACTATGGCGAGACTGGTTCCGCCAAAAACTACAACTCTTCCATCTGGGAGAACCACTGAATTATGGAAAATTCGACCGTAATTCATATCGGGAATGTCCGTCACAACGGCATTGTCGGTATTGATGTCGATTACAAATGCATTATCACTGGCCGCTGTTCCATCGTCGTATGATTGCGACCCCCCTGCCTTCAGTATTTTTCCAATGTCGTACATCACCGTTGTACCGCACATGGCATAGGGATCATTCCCGCGAAGACCGGCTGAAGTGAAGCTCCCGTTACCGCTTACGTCAAACCAATGCATTTCTGCACTGGGACCTGCATGGAAAAGCTTACCGTTAGGCGCCGGCCAAAGCCACACGTGATTGTCTTCGCGATAAATACCTGCTGGGTCTACCAAAGGGCTGGCAATAATCGCATCATCCGTAATGCCCGGGAGGTTTTTCCAACCATTATGGGGCGTCCATATTTCTGCATCTTTATCTTCTGTAAGTGTCCCACTCCACGAACCACCGATTGTGAATACGGAACCATCCGACAGTGTCACACTACCCTGGTAACCTCGTGGGATATTCATGTCACCCACATCAGTCCAGACTTTAGTGGTGGGGTTATACAAGCTTGTGCGGCTGGACGAACTACCCCCGGCTACTAAAATTCGACCATCGGGAAGATTGTTGATGCCGGGACAAAACATATCGTGCTCCGTATTTTGAATCAGTAAATCTGCTTCTGGCAAATTAGTGCTCGGATCAAAGATTTGTGTGTATGTTTCTCCGTTTACTCCAAATTGGTCAAAGTTGAATCGGTCATAAGCGGACCAGGTTAATACTTTACCGTCGGACAGATTGGCTGCTGCAACTGGTACGATAGACATGGGAATGACCCCGCTCCACTGACCCTTGACGTTGGGTTGGGCCCATAGCGGGCCGATGAACATTTGGGGAATAACTAAAAGGGCGATTAATTGGCGTAATGACATTCTAACTATGATTTTTGCGAATGAAAATGGGGTTACAATCGGATCCTAAAACCGAAACCTGCAAACGACTTTTCAATACCACCAACTACCGTCTGTGGGAAATGTGCCTGTTCATACCATATTGTATTTCGTCGGATTTAGTGCACAAGAAGTCGTCACTCAATAACTCTTTCGTGGGGGAACACTTAGTTATTTTTGGTGTAGAAGCTTAAGAAATGTGTTTATTTGATCTTGAGTTCAGTGTAGAAGTTTTTCAGGGAGCAAAGATACAATTTATTTAATTTTGAATATATTTTTTTGAGGGATTAAATCTTGAATTACTGTTTTTTTATTGATGGGTAAACGCTGGTACATATGGTTTTCTCAAATGCAGCTATTTACAAATTCTTTTAAATCAAAGTGATTTGACGAAAATCGGATGTTTTTGGTAGTATATATGACAAAAAATCTTTTTACTGATCGTCGATCAAATAAATACTTTCTTAAACCGACTCCGATAGGATAACCGCAACGACCAGATAAAGTTCAAGAAACATGGTAGAAAAAAAGTTGATATTATATTTTTGAGTGTCAGAGCCCATGGTGAGAGGATCACGGGAATAGCAATTGTGATCGTGAGCCATCTTTAATAAATGAATATGTCGGATGGCTAACCAAATAAATGAGTTCTATTTTAGGAGCTCTGTCAAAATCTAACTTCTTTTTGGAAATGAAACGTTCACTACTACTTGCACTTACCCTGGTCGTCATGGGGTGTAGCCAATCTGATATGTTAGATGTAAGATTGGTATTCATTTCCGTGGATAAAGACATTGCACTTGATGAAAGAGACCAAATTGTCATTACTGCTGAAGTGAAGGACAATGACTTGAATTTGATTGAAGGAGCTGCTGTCCAGTATTTTGTCGATGGGGCTGCATTAAATGGCAATATTTTCCGTCCGGACAAACGAGGGAATTACATTTTGAGTGCAGAGTATCAGGGGGTGGAAAGCAATAGGGTAGAAGTTAGAGTGATCAATGTTGAGCAAGATGTAGAATCGATCAATTTGATTTACGATGGGTACCGTTATCTGACTACAAATGAATGGTCTATTTCCGGGAATTTTTCTTTTGAAGCTGTCATCGATAATAAGGCTTTTCCATTGACTGCACCTGAAGTGCAACTCTTTTTACAGGAGGAAGAGGTGGAAGAACGCGGTCAGTTTCATTTTTTGGAAGCTGGTAGGTATGACTTTCAAGCTTCCTTTAGCGGTTTCGAAAGCAACACGGTTTCGGTAGAAGTGCGCGCACAAAAAAAATTCGATGAGGTCGTGATACCGGTCATTTTTCACGTCTATGGAGTTGAGCCCACTTCTACCCAGATAAGAAGACTGGTAGATACCTTAAACAACTCTTTTTCCAAAAGTATTTATCTCAGAGAAGAGGTCATTAATGGTTTAGTGAATCCCAATGCGGTAAACTGTTTTATACGTTTTGAACTAGCGGCTTCCCCACCCGAAGGAAGGGAGATGCAATCACCCGGCCTGCACATCATTGCCAGTCCCAATAATGAATTTCCGTTGTTAAGCCAGGCAGCTTTTACCGAACTGGAAAATGAACATTTATGGGATCCGGACCAATTCATTAATATTTGGTTGGCAGAAGGTTACGATTTTGATTTTCCTCCCGTAAACAGCAATGACGAGTTTGGCTCGGGAGGAGCTCGGGGACTGGTTTATTCACCTTTTCTTCTGGAAGGGACTTTACCGGGTTTATTCACCATCGGACTCAATGACAAGGGGCCTAGTCCGGATGGTTTGTCTCCCAGTATCTTACTCAATAGTGGGTCGGTTCTCGGGGAGCACCCGGATTATATCGTGAATCGCGTCGGGTATTTTCTTGGACTCTTTAACATTGGAGCTGCTGGCTGTCAGCTGTCAGGAGATTACTGTCCGGATACTTTTGCCCCTGACTTCAGGATACCAAATGCTCCTGACAATTCTTTTCCCTCTTGTGAGGGGCCTTATTTTCTTCCCAGTAATCACATGTCTTTCTTTCGCAATTATACCAACTTCACCTATGATCAGAGAGAGCGAATGCGGTTGGTGTTAACCAATGGTTTTCTTCGCCCCAAGGCCTTGTAACTTTTTGGATGATCTTGAGTTTTCCTTAGTGAATTTCTAAAATGACTCAAGATGAGAAAAATTGGATGGACTTACTTTGGCTTTTCATTTTTGTGCTTATTTGGTACTTTTGGGTATGGGCATGCCATTAATGTAGACCTACATTATGATACGACCGGGATGGAAGCCATCCGGGCCCGGGTTCAGGCTCTAGTTGAACAAAACAAAACCGTAGGACTATCCATTGGCATCCGGAGAGGAAGCGACACAAGATACATAGAGCACCACGGATGGTCGAATGTAGAAACGCAACAACCCGTCGATAGATCGACTCAGTTCTGCCTGGCTTCTCTCACCAAACCTTTTACCGCACTGGCAATTGCATTACTGATTGAAAAGGATTTACTGTCTCTACAAGATTCATTGACAGAATTCTTTCCGGATTTTCCAAATGGTGGGGCAGTAACCATCTATCATCTTCTGTCGCATACTTCCGGGATTCCAGACTGGTGGCAAGGTGGGTTGCCATCAAACACCCCAAATGGGTGGGTAAACAGCTCAGCCCCTCACCGTTACATCCAGGCTATGAAGAACCTCTATCTATTTGAGCCCGGCTCGCAATATGTTTATTCCAATACGGGCTATTTGCTATTGGGCGAAATTATTGAGCTGGTTACCGGGCACACGTACGCCGACTATTTGCAACGAAATATTCTGATCCCGCTCCAATTACAACAGACTGGATTTATTCAGGGAGCAGACAGGTCAGCAAAAAAAGTGGCCGTTGGTTATGGTATTGCCGATTCGTCATCTTTAGATGTTGCTACTAAATTTAGACCGGTACCTTACATCGCCTCCGATCTGAAATCTGCAGGAGGATTGCTCTCAACTGCGTCGGATCTGCTCCGTTGGTCTAATGCAATATTTGAGGGGCAATTGATTTCGCGGAAACTGCTTGCGAAAATGACAATCCCTGCCACTTTATCTAATGGCAGACCAAGTTTTGAAAATCTTTATCTTCCACCGGGCGTGTCGATGCCAGCACCTCCTTCCTATATGCAGAAAAGTGGTTATGGTTTGGGCTTTAATTTGGACGAAATGTTTGGGCAGCCCGTTATATGGCACAGTGGAGGAATGCCCGGATTCAATGCCATCTGGGCTTATTTGCCAAACACCCGAATTACCTTGGTGTTGTTGTCGAATACAGACAATGGAGTGGTAACTGCATTTGAAGATTTAATGCAATTGTTGACTCAACTGCGGTGATGAGTGCTTTGTCGGAAAAACGTATCTTAGTCCAGTTATCAATCTGGAATTATCAGACATCGTATTCATGTTAATTTTACATCTTAAGCAAACAGCAAATCCTCGACTGCTCTTACTGATTTTTTCTTTTGCGACATTGACCTACTGTGCCAAAGAGTCTAAAGCATCACTATTACTCGAAATTCAGGAAGGAAAAATTGAAGGCTATGCCGATAAAAGAAACAAAATATGGGGATGGAAAAACCTTCCTTTTGCAAAACCGCCGGTTGGACCGCTTCGCTGGCGTGCTCCAGAGGATCCGGAAGCTTGGGATGGTGTGAGGCAGGCTAAAGAAGAGTGCACACCCTGCACCCAGATGGCTGGTACGCGAGGATGGTTGACCCTGCCAGAAGTCATAGGGAGTGAAGACTGCCTTTATCTAAATGTCTATCGACCAGCAACGGAAGAAGAGAATCTGCCGGTCTATTTTTGGATTCACGGAGGAGCCAACAACACGGGTGCTGCAGATGCCTTCGATTTGGAGAACCTGGCAAGGGTTGGAAACATGGTCGTCGTTGTCGTACAGTATCGCCTAAATGTTTTTGGCTTTTTTACTCATCCTTCCATAAGAGCAGGACTGACTCCGGAAGATGCTTCTGGAAACTACGGCCTATTGGATTTAGTAAAGGCATTGCAATGGGCGCGACGCAATATTTCAGTATTTGGCGGTGATCCGCAAAATATAACTATCGCCGGTGAATCTGCTGGTGGGCACAACGTTATGGGGCTGATGCTTTCTTCTCTTAGCAGAGGTCTTTTTCAACGTGCCATCATGCAAAGTGGAGGCATGATTTCACAAAGTGTGGAATTATCCGACGCCATCGCAAACAAGACATTGAAAATGGCCCGGATCATGAATAAAGATGCGGAAGGAGAAGAGGAAGGAGTAGCTGAGTTTCTCAGGAGCTTGAGTGCTGAAGAATTGCTGATGGCACATGCCGGTGGCCCTGACGGAGTAACGGTACCGTTGGCCAATCACATTGAAGATGGGGTCGTCATTCCAGGAAATTTACTGTGCAGTATTGAAGCGGGAAACTACCACAAAGTTCCACTGATGCTGGGAGCTAATCAATCAGAAGCAGGGTCCATCAATACTTTAATTCCTCCTCTCTATGAAGGCATGCCAAACTTCACGGATCTTCTGCAGGTGGTAGAAGGACAAAAGGAGTTGGATGAGGTGTTGTCGACCCAAGACGACAAAGATTTATGGACAAACAGCCGCGACTATGCTAGCAAATTCTGGAGAGCGGCAATGTTGGACGAATTGGCGAGAAGAGTCAGTCAACATCAAGAAGATGTCTATGCTTATTCATTTAATTGGGGAGAGGAAGATGTGCGTCCCGGTCCCGTTGGGTTTATTTATGGTGCTGCCCATGCTTTGGAACTTCCATTTTTCCACGGGAGTTTCGACAACGACGACTTGACGGAACCAAGTATGTTGATTTATACAGGATTTACTTCCGAAAACTTAAAGGGACGAAAGGCATTGAGTCGAGCCATCATATCATATATCGCCGCTTTTTGTCAAACTGGCAATCCCAATACAAATGCCTCCGAATTACCTACCTGGCAAGCTTGGTCGTCCGAAGAAAACGCTCCCAAACTACTGATATTGGATGCAGATCTAGAGCAGGCCACCATTTCAATGAGTCACGAAGCCCAATTCATGGTCGATGTACAGTTGGAATTAGAATCAGAGGCTCCTGCCCTAAATACGCAATTGAGGAACTTGTTTTCGGTTGTTCTGCCTTACTCTTTCTATGAAGGGCAAGGTTATTCTTACAATCCTTGCCGATGACCCTTTTTGCTACGGTTTAATAACCTTGTTTTGGGCTTTTTGCATCGGGTTCAACTTAGCTTTTTGTTGGTTTCTTTTGAAAACCTGAAACTTACTTGGGACTTCCCTGACGGGCCAGTTATTGTTGCTTTCATCTACATCTGCTGTTTCTTTGTAAGGATCGACAACAATGCCCATCACCACTTTATCTTTGACAAATACTTTCGTAAACTGATTTTCATTTTTACGCCAAATCTCGACCGGAATCCGCTCGATTTCTTTGGAGCCATCTTCAAAAGTCCATTCTAGGATTACCGGCATGACTAATCCGCCCTTATTACTGAAATGTAATTGGTAATAGTTGTTGTCACCAAACTTTTTCTTCTTTTCTTTTTTGCTGTAAGTCTCAGCAAATAAGTAGGTTGTGGTGTAGTCAATGGAATCTTCGGTTTCCCATGGCTTGTAGTCGGTGTAGTAGTCTCTCAACTCTTCATCTTCTTCGACCGAAAATTTCATACCGGTTTCACGGTTGCGTAGCTTTGAAATGTCGTCAAAAGGTTTTTCAATTTTTACTTGGGTAGTTTCTTCCCGTTTCTCTGGATTGTTTTCTAGGTCAACTTTGTACCATTTGATACTATCCAATGAAATATCGACTGCATCAATGCCAAAAAACCATCCTCTCCAAAACCAGTCGAGATCTACTCCACTAGCATCTTCCATGCTTCTGAAAAAGTCGGCCGGAGTCGGGTGTTTAAAAGCCCAGCGACGTGAAAATTCTTTGAAGGCATAATCGAAAAGATCTCTTCCCATCACCGTTTCCCTCAAAATATTGAGCGCTGTAGCAGGTTTTGCATAAGCATTGTTCCCAAATTGAACGATGTTTTCACTATTGGTCATAATCGGCTCCAACTGATTTTTGGGCATCCTCATATAGTCGGTAATCTTAAAGGCAGGGCCCCGACGAGAATTGTAGTTGTTGTCAAACTCCGATTCTGAAAGGAACTGTAAAAAGGAATTGATGCCTTCATCAAACCAGGTCCACTGGCGTTCATCACTATTAATGATCATTGGGTAGTAGTTGTGGCCTACCTCATGAATGATGACCGATATCGCTCGGCGCTTGTTACTTTCCGTATAAGTACCATCCTCTTCTGCCCGACCGGGGTTGAAACAAATCATGGGGTATTCCATTCCGGATCGACCCTCTACGGAGATGGCCACTGGATAAGGGTAAGGTATGGTATAACGCGAGTAAGTTTTCAGGGTGTGGGCTACTGCTTTGGTAGAATACTTCCGATAGATCGGGTAGGCTTCCTTGGCATAATAACTCATACACATGACCTTTTTCCCTTCTTCGGTAATGTGTGGCATAGCATCCCAGACAAACTTTCTGCTGGCCGTCCAGGCAAAGTCTCTTACGTTTTCAGCTTTATAGATCCAGGTTTTTGTTTTGCGGGATTTGGGGCGCTTTTCATTCGCCTTCGCCTCCTCTAGAGTTACGATTTCGATGGGGGCATCTGCGCTTTTGGCTTTTTCCCAGCGATCTAATTCGGTAGAGGAAAGCAGTGTACTGTAATTCAGACATTCACCGGTGGAACCGACTACCTGATCGTCGGGGACCGTCATTTTTACGAGGAAATTTCCAAAGGTCAGCGCAAATTCTCCCCGTCCGGTAAACTGTTTGTTTTGCCAGCCTTCAAAATCACTGTACACACAAAGTCGTGGATACCACTGTGTGATGGTGAATAAGTAATTATCATCTTTGGGAAAGTATTCGTACCCCCCTCTACCTCGGCTTGGGCCGGAAATCCGGTCGACCAGATAGTAATACCATTTGACTTTAAATGAGAAGATTTCTCCGGGTTTCAAGGGCTGAGGTAAATCCACCCGCATCATGGTCTTGTTGATGGTATAAGGCAGTTTTCGGTCATTGGCGTCGGTCACCAATTGAATTTTGTGGCCGTATTTTTCCAGTTCCTTGGTGACATCCAACTGCCGAAGCGCACTTTCACTCATGAATTCATCAATTGAACTTGGATTAAAACGGTGGTTGTCCGCATCCGCGGCGTGCTGATTTTCGTCCAGTTGTAGCCATAAATACCGCAGTGTATGAGGCGATTGATTGTGATAAGTAATCAATTCAGTGCCGTCCAACCGCTGCTTTTCGGTATCCAGCGAACAATCAATATCATAATCTACTCGCTGTTGCCAATATTTGGGCCCAGGTGCTCCGTCCATTCCGCGGTAAGCATTGCCACTGGGTAACATGGTGCCCAATTGTTCGAATTTGTTCCCGTGATTAGAAGTGTTTTGTCCGGCGATCGGATGACTAAAGCCAATCAGGCTTGCAACCGACAAAGAGAGATAGATGAAATTTTTGATAACCTTCATGTCCTATTATCGTATTTTTTGTAAATAACCTTTCTGTTAGGGCTTTACTGTCCCGGCCCTGGCTTTTTGCATGGGATTGGGTTTTTTGTGTTGTCGGTGCTTTTTAAAGACTTGGAATCTGCTGGGGACTTCCTTTACCGGCCAATTGTTGTTGCTTTCATCCACATCAGCCGTTTCTTTATAAGGATCGATGACGATACCTGTCACTACCTTGTCTTTGACAAATACTTTGGTAAAATTGGTCTCGTTCTTACGCCAAATTTCGACGGGAATCCTTTCGATTTCAGTTGTGCCGTCTTCAAAAGTCCACTCTAGGATTACCGGCATGACCAGTCCGCCCTTATTGCTAAAATGCAATTCGTAATAGTTGTTCTTACTGAATTTTTGCTCCTTTTCTTCTTTAGAGTAGGTTTCTGCAAAGAATGTAACGGATTGTTGATCAATGGAATCAGCTGTTTCCCAAGGTTTGTAATCGGTGTAGAAATCTCGTAGTTCTTCATCTTCTTCCACCAGAAACTTCATCCCGGAAGCTCGGTTTCTAACCTTGGATAGGTCGTCAAAGGGTTTCTCAATTTTATTTTCATAAGAAAATTCCCTTTTAATCGGATTGTTCTCTAGATCTACTTTGTACCATTTTATGCTATCGAGAGAGATATCTACTGCATCAATTCCGTAAAACCACCCACGCCAAAACCAGTCCAGATCTACACCACTGGCATCTTCCATAGTCCGAAAAAAATCGGCTGGAGTCGGATGTTTGAATGCCCATCGACGACAGTATTCCTTGAAGGCAAAATCAAAAAGTTCGCGCCCCATTATGGTCTCTCGAAGAATATTTAATCCCGTTGCCGGCTTGGCATAGGCGTTGTTGCCAAAGTGAACAATGTTCTCACTGTTGGTCATGATTGGTTCGAGCTGATCTTTCGGCATTTTCATATAGTCGACGATCTTATGAGCAGGTCCTCGGCGTACTTTATAGTTATTATCAAATTCTGACTGGGTCAGAAACTGAACGAATGTATTGATGCCTTCGTCAAACCAAGTCCATTGTCGTTCATCACTGTTGATAATCATGGGAAAATAATTATGCCCCACTTCATGGATGATAACACCAATGGCGCCTAGTTTTGCTCTTTCTGTATAGGTGCCATCGGCTTCGGCCCGACCATAATTAAAACAAATCATAGGATATTCCATTCCATTTGAAGCTTCAACCGATATTGCGACCGGATACGGATATGGAATTGAGAACTTCGAATAGGTTTTGAGGGTCTGCGCGACCGTTTTCGTAGAATACTTGCGGTAGATCGGATAAGATTCCTTGGGATAGTAGCTCATACACATGACGCGTTTTCCTTCCTCAGTGATGTGGGGCATAGCATCCCAAACAAACTTCCGACTGGCTGTCCAGGCAAAATCTCTTACGTTTTCGGCTTTGTAAATCCAGGTTTTCGTTTTGGTTGATTTTTTTTGGTTCTCGTTTGCTTTGGCTTCATCCAACGTAACAATTTCGACTGGAGCCTCCGCATTCTTTGCTGCCTCCCAACGTTCCAGTTGTTTTCTTGATAATAGTGTGGTATAATTCAGACATTCACCGGTCGAGCCAACCACATAATCTTCGGGAAGTGTCATCTTTACCACATAATTGCCAAAATTGAGGGCAAATTCGCCGCGACCGGTAAACTGTTTATTCTGCCATCCTTCGAAATCACTATAAACACAGAGGCGTGGAAACCATTGAGTAATGGTGAAGATGTAATTATCATTTTCTTCAAAATATTCATACCCTCCACGACCATCGGTCACACCATCCATGCGGTCGGTGAGGTAATAGTACCAATTAATGCGGAACGAAAACTTTTCACCTGGTTTGAGCACTTGCGGCAGTTCTACCCGCATCATGGTTTTGTTGATGGTATACTCCAGTTTATGGCCGTTGGCATCTTCTACTTTTTGAATGTTGTGGCCGTACTTGTCCAATTCACGCCAAGGTTCGAGGTTTCTTAGTGCAAGTTCGTCCATTGTGCTTTCGATTTCACTCGAATTGAAGCGACGACTATCTGCGTCGGCTTTGTGCTCATTTTCATCCAATTGCAACCAAAGGTACCGTAGAGTATTGGGAGATTGATTATAATACGTGATCAATTCGGTCCCATCGAGGCGCTGTTGTTCCGGATGTAGTGTGCAGTCAATATCGTAATCAGCTCTTTGTTGCCAATACTCTGGTCCTGGCGCGCCATCCATTCCCCGATATTTGTTGGCAGTCGGTAGCATTGACCCGAGCTGTTCAAACTTTGTTCCGTGATTGGAAGTGTTTTGGGCATAAATCGAATGGACACAAAGTGCAAAACAAGCAAAAAGAATGGTTTTAAATACGCAGCGTAACATCAGGATAATATTTGTTTCTTTCAAACATAAAAATTAGCCATGAATTTCCCGCAGAAAATTGTCTATTTCCTGAAACCAATATTTTCAAAATGCGTCTAAGCAAGTAGAACTTTTTTTAACAGCCACCATTATAGCGCCAGTTCTCAGGCATCCCAATCCTTTAAGTAAGTGATCAAATTTGGTTTCTGATTCTGATCGAGGGGATTTTTTTCTTTGACAAGGCGCAAAAACCGGAGTTATGCCAGAGCATAATGAGGATTTTTGTAACA
>JANQRV010000474.1 GCA_028284395.1 Saprospiraceae bacterium | reverse complement strand
TCAAAACGGCTTTTTTTATCACCGTAGCGCTGCTATGCAGAGAAAAAAACCAGTTCTGAGAACCATTAATCTAAATTTTTCACTTCGAAACAGAAACCTCAAACAACTTCTAAATCTCAATACCGGCAAAAAAACTCAAAATTTCTGATTATCCATACATTAGCGGACATATTCCCCTTTTCTCCAAATTACATTTTGTAAGAAAACTTGGTTATTTCAAACTTATTTATGACTTTTGCGAACTGGTTAGTGTAAAAAACCCAAAATATTAAGCTTTTTTCCCGTCCCAAAGATCCATTGATCCACATTATGTGCGGACTTTTCTAGCAAACAAGACAAGCATTAGCAAAAAGCAAATCAATTAGAATTGCATCCAATTCCACTAGAATTGATCAATATCTAATGCATAGTCCCAGGTACAAGCAAGAGTAATTTTTTGGATTTTTTTTGTTAACCAAATCGATGTAATATATGAAACTTAAAGTCGACTATTTCTCTAAATGGTTGTACGTACTGGCGGCGTTGTTTTTGTGTGGTGCCGTTTCAGCACAACAGACCATCACTGGGACAGTCACAGACGCGGAGAATGGTGATCCGCTCATCGGGGCCAATATTCTTGTAGTTGGCACCAGTAGTGGTACTGTTACCGACATTGATGGTAAATATTCACTTTCCGTTCCGGAGGGTTCCACCCAACTGGAAATTTCCTACACTGGTTTCGCTACACAGGTCGTTGACATCAACAACCAAAGTGTAATCGACATTTCGCTTTCTGCCGGTGCCGTTCTCGATGAGATCGTTGTAACGGGTTATGGAACACAGAAATCGAAAGAAGTTACCGGTTCGATTGCGTCTGTAAAAGCAGAGGATTTCAACCAAGGTAACGTCAACGATGCCACTCAGCTCCTCCAAGGTAAAGTTGGAGGTTTGGTCATCGCCAAGCCCGGTTCGAACCCGAACCAAAAATTCAGCATTCGTCTGCGGGGATTGTCGACGATCGGTGCCAATACGGAGCCATTGGTCGTCATCGATGGTGTACTAGGTGGTGACCTCAACAGTATCGAGCCACAGGACATTGCTTCTATCGACGTATTGAAGGATGGTTCTGCTGCAGCGATTTACGGTACGCGGGGTGCTTCCGGGGTAATTCTGATTACCACTAAGAAAGGGGAAGCAGGTCAGTCTTCCGTACAGTATACCGGACAAGTATCCATCGAAACGCCCGATCGAGTTGTGGATGTTTTGACTGCAGATGAGTATCGTGCATTTGGTGGTGGTAATGATCTGGGAGCGAGCACCGACTGGTTTGACGAAATTATGGAAACGGGGATTTCTCACATCCACAACTTATCATTGAGCGGAGGTACAAAATCTACTACTTACCGTTTATCCGGTAATTTCCGGGATGTACAAGGGGTTGCCAGAACTACTGGTTTCCAGCGTTTCAACTTGCGGGCAAATGTTACACAACGGGCATTGAATGACAAGTTGGTTTTGACGGCCAACATCGCGACCAGTACCGAAGATGCTTCTTTGGGTTTCACGGAAGCTTTCCGTTATGCGACCATCCATAACCCAACTGCTCCCGTTCGTTTCCAACCTAGCAACGCGGAATTTGGTCGTTGGGATGGCTACCAACAACAGGTACTTTTTGATTATTACAACCCGGTTGCAATCATCGAGCAAAACTCTTGGGATCGTGAGACCAAAAGCTTGGTAGCGAACATTCGTGGAGATTACTCTTTGACCAATGATTTGAAAGTTGGTTTGTTCTACTCTTCTCAGAGAAGAAACGAATTGGATCAGCAGTACTTCGACAAGAACAGTTTCTGGGTTGGTGAAAACCGCAACGGTTTGGCGGAGCAGGTAAACGAAGAAAACCAGGATCAATTGTTCCGTTTCGAGGTCAATTACGACAAACAGTTCAGTGGCCTTGACCTTAGAGTTTTGGCCGGTTATGAATACCAGGATTTCGAATACAAAGCTCTTGGATTACAGGGAGGAGACTTCCTGACCGATGCTTTCCAATACAACAACTTCGGCGCAGCGAACGATTTCAATGTGGGTCTTGGAAACGTAGGTTCTACACAAGCTACCTATAAATTGATCTCCTTCTTCGGTAGGGTGAATTTGAACTTCGGTGACAAATTCTTTGCTACGGCAAGTTTACGTAGAGATGGTTCCTCCCGTTTTGGAGATGAAAACAAATGGGGTTTATTCCCGGCTATTAGTGCTGGAGTTGACCTGACAAAAGCGGCCGGTATCAGTGGCTTCGATCAGTTGAAATTGAGAGCGGGTTACGGTGTTACCGGAAACAACGTAGGTGACAGCTACCTGGCCTTGCAGCGTTTCGGTCCTACCGGAAACTTCTTCTTCAACGGTGCATTCGTACCTAGTTACGGTCCGGTTTCCAACCCGAACCCGAATCTACAGTGGGAAACCAAGTCTGACTTCAACGTGGGAGTTGATTTTGCCATTATGGATTACAAGTTGACCGGTTCGTTGGAATACTACAATGCAACTACCAAAGACGGTATATTCGAATTTCCTGTACCGACTCCTCCTAACCTGTTTGGCAACACAAGGCTGAACATCGGTGAAGTAAGTAACCAGGGTATTGAATTGACAGTGACTTACAATGCCAACCTCGGTAATGGCAATACCTGGCAAGCATCTTTGACGGGTAGTAGATGGTTCACGCCGGAATTGGTGACCTTGTCGGATCCGGAAACCGGTATTGAATTTGGTGGATTCAGAGATTTGGCCAACTTAGGTTCTCCCGGTCAGAACGGTACGCCACTGGTTAGACTGGAAGAAGGTAAGCCCATCGGGCAATTGTGGGGATTGGTCATCGATCCGGACAACCCAGTTGGTGAAGACGGATTGTGGAACTTCGTTGATACCGATGGAGACGGTGTGCAAGACGATATCAGTGACCGTGCAGTAATTGGTAATGGTTTCCCTTCTTACAATATTGGTTTCAACAATAACTTTAGTTTCGGTAACCTCGACATCAATGTCTTTTTCAGAGGGGTATTCGGACACGATTTGATCAATACTTTCCGCGCTTTCTACGAAGCGCCCGGTCAGATCTCCGCCTACAATATCCTGGCGACTTCTGCCGATATTCCAGACCTGGTAGACCAACCACAGTTCTCCAGCCGTCACGTGGAAGACGCTTCCTTCCTGAGATTGGACAACATGACCATTGGTTACTCGCTGCCAACGGATAATCTACCAACTGGTTTCACCAAGATCAGATTGTTCGTTACAGCACAGAACTTGTTTACCATTACCGGATACTCTGGTGTTTCTCCAGAACCTCGTCTTGTCGACGAAGCGGAGCAAGGATTGCGGGATAATGCGGATACTGGCGCTTCTCTAGGAGCATTGGCTCCCGGTATCGACAGAAGGAATACCTATTTCACTTCCCGGATCTTTACATTCGGTGTGAATTTAGGCTTTTAGTCTGAAAACCAGTACGTTTTGACAGTTTGATGACCTTTTGAAAAGAACATTTTTGCTTTTTTTGAATTTCATCAATGTCAATCTTATTCTTAATTTTTTTAGTACGCAAGCCTTCCAAATAAACCGGATTTAAAATCGAGGCTTGTAAAAAGAATTAATATGAAAAAATATTTGTTTTCTCTTAAGATGCTGGCTTTTGCAGTCTGTATGATTGCCTTTATGCCGGCATGTACCGACCTGGAGGAGGAGATCTTCAGCCAGGTGACGGCCGACAACTTCTTCCAGACGGAAGATGAGCTGATTTCAGCCTTGGGTGCGGCTTACACTGCTATGTACGGATACGCCAACGGTGGATTCGGTGCAACCCAGGAAGTTTCTTCCGATGAATTAACTGTGCCAACCAGAGGTCCGGACTGGGGTGATGGTGGCCACTGGGTAAGATTGCACCAACACCTTTGGACTGCGGAAGATCCTGAGATCAACGGATCTTATAGTTTCCTTTTCGGTGGTGTAAGTGCGTGTAACCGTTTGATCTTTCAATTCGAAGAGTTGGGTAATCCTTTGACCGATCCTTTCATCGGTGAGTTGAAGGCTTTAAGAGCCATCTACTACATGTGGTTGTTGGACCAATACGGAAACGTACCGATCGTAACTGATTTTGCCGATTCCGATCCAAACCCACCTACCAAGTCCAGAGCCGAAGTTTATCAGTTCGTCGAGTCTGAACTATTGGATAACTTGGACAAAGTAAGTGAAGCCGTTGACGGAACAACTTACGGCCGGATCAACCGAATGGCGGTTCAAATGGCATTGGCTAAACTGTATATGAACTCCGAAGTATACATCGGACAAGCGAAATGGCAACAGGCTGCTGCTGCATGCGATGCCATCATGAATTCCGGTAATTATTCTATGGAGGCAGATTACTTCGCCAATTTCAATCTGGATAATGCAGGCTCCACGGAGACCATTTTAGCCATTCCGTACGATGCGGTCTTCGCTGGTGGTTTCAACCTCGTCATGCGTACACTGAGCTACATCAATCAGCAGACTTATAGTCTTGCTGCACAACCGTGGAACGGTTGGTGTGCTATGGAAGACTTCTACAATTCTTATGAAGACGGCGACTTGCGCAAAGGGGTGCCCAATACGGAAGAAGGCCCTTCCAATGTTAGAGGTAACTTCCTCGTTGGCCCACAGTGGGACATCAGCGGTAAGGTAAGGTTGACCGATGCCGGTACTTTAGCATCTGGTGTTGATCCTGACGGTGAGCCTTTCACCATCCGCGCCGAGATCAACGAGCTTTTCCCCGAAGCGTGGAGAGAAGCCGGTGCCCGGGTTACCAAGTGGGAATTTGAAATTGGTGGCCAGTCAAATATGAACAACGATTATCAAATCTGGCGTTATACGGACGTACTACTGATGAAAGCCGAAGCACTGTGGAGACAGGATCCGGGCTCTGCAGAAGCATTGGAACTGGTAAACATGGTGCGTGATCGTGCAGCTGCGACGCCATTTACGGAACTGACTGCCGACAACCTGTTGGCGGAAAGAGGACGCGAACTCTTCATGGAAAACCACCGCAGAACCGACCTGATCCGCTTCGGTAAATTCAACGATGCATGGTGGGAAAAACCTGCTAGTGAAGAATGTAAGAACCTGTTCCCGATTCCTAAAAGCCAAACGGATGCGAACCCCAACTTGGTTCAGAATCCTTGCTACTAGGAGTCTAATGTATTGAAATAGTCGGCTTTTTAATATAAGCTAGATTGTGTAAAAGCCGGGAATCCAACTTGATTTCCCGGCTTTTTCAATTTCTGATAAAGAAAAACGACAAAAAATGAATATGGTCTCCAAAATACTCTTTCTACTACTTGGCCTAGCGGCTATTTTTTCTTGCGATCGAAAAAACCCGTATGAAAAGATGTTGGAAGAAGAATTGGCCAGTGGAACCAGAAGTGATTCCCTATTTTTGGGCATTTATCTGGGTATGCCTTCCAAGGAGTTCTATGATCATTGCTGGGACATGAATCGGAAAGGTTTGATCCGACAAGGCGTAAACAACACTACCGTTTACGCGAGAGTCTCCAATTTTGGCGAACCCGCCAGTATGAACTTCTATCCGACTTTTTTCGAAGATAAGATTGCCGTTATGCCCGTTGATTTCGCTTATGAATCCTGGGCTCCATGGAACCAAAACCTCCATGCCGATAGTTTGATGCTGGAAGTAAAAGACCTCGTCGAAAACTGGCATGGAAAAAAACAGGATTTCATAAGAGTCAAAAACCCAAATGAATTCATCGGCGGCATTGGTTTTGTTAAAGTGGAAGGCAATCGAAGAACCTTTATCCGCCGCATTGACGAGATGACGGTACGGGTAGAATTTACCGACATGATTGCCAAACAAAAAATGGAGGCCCAGCAAAAACTAACGAAGCAGTGAAACGGTTCCGGCTAATTTTTCCCGTGATCCATCCGGATAAAGGACAGTAGCGTGCCAAAGATAGACGCCGCTCAAAGGTGCATTGGTGGATTGGTCGCCCGACCAGGCATGGTCTTCCTCATTAACAGTCCCTTGGCGAGCTTCGAAGACCATTCCGCCCCATCGATCGAAAATGCGAAAAACCTCAATCGTTGCATTCGTTCCCCGCAGATAGAACAAATCGTTGACACCATCCCCATTCGGACTAAAAACCGATGGCGCTACAACCAATTTTGTTTTATCCACATCGATCCAGATTTCATCGGTGTAAGTACATCCCTGCTCATCAACCACACTCACTTCAATCAAAGTTGGCTCCGTCAGTTGAAAGACCGGCATGGGGCAATCTAAGCAACTTAGTGTAGCATCGACCTCGGCTGCAGCCCAGGAATAAGATGCGACATTAGAGATATTGGTGGACAAGTCCAGCGTAAAACGCTCCCCTTGACCGCGAAGTTGATCCTCCCCGAGGCTAACAAAAGGCAATGCCCGTTCAAAATCTACCAGAATGGTGTCGCGAACCGTTCCGCAATCGGTGATCATGTCCACCCAGTACATCCCGGATTGGAAGACCACCAATGAATCGTTATCTGACCCGTCATTCCACAAATAAGCATTGGCATTTTTGATGGGTACTTCCAATATGGCAGTCGAGTTATCACAGTCGTAGGCAACGATGTCCTCAAAATCCGGAAAACCTTCCTCCACTATTTCGATCAAATTGGGGTCGCCTGGCTGGGAAGTGCCAATGTTATCCGACTCCAATTCGGGATTTAATGCGTAGGGCAGGTTTTCCAAAACCGCTTGGGTCGGATACAATCCTCCGACCGCATCTGGTCTTACCTTTGCTTTGATCACAACCCTGCTTTTCGTACCCAATAGGGCTTCCATTCTCGTCAGGTCAAGCACGTTGGTACCTACTCCACTCATGATCCGAGTATTGAACGCATTTGTATTTTCGACAATTTCGGTGATCTCGAATTCCGGTGGCAATTCATCGAAGATCCTCAGATTGGTTCTTGCCGATCCGCTGGTATTCTCGAAGGAGTATTCTATGGTCACTTCGCCACATGGGATGACTTTCTGGGGCGTCACCCTACGCAGAAATCGAAAGGTATAGGGACAGCTGCAGGCATCGGAATCATTTCCTTGCGGTCCATCCTGAATATAGGTTGGTTCACCCGTGACGTGGTTGATCTCATAGAACTTACGGCTACTCCCTTCCCCTCTTTCCCCCAAACCGTATAACTGCCCACTCTTGTCGAAAAACAAGGAGGTAAATCGCTCGCCAACCGATGGATATAAGAAGTTGCTGACCTGCCCATTGACCACGTCGACCAAGGTCCCTTGCTTGTTATCGAAACCGTATAATAGGCCGTTAATGGGATCCCTAGCCATGTCTTGTATGTTTACCGCGCCATCGCTTATAATGGCCAGAGGCGTTGCCCGCATGTCAAAGATATCAACGGAATAGAAGGCTTTGTCCTCCCGGCGATCCTTATTTTGTCCGATCATCAAAAAATCCCGACCGCCGGGAAAGATGGAGCCGGAATAGTATTCCAAATCTTGATCGATGCCGTTGGGAACGCCCAATGAAACGATCTCACCCGCAGCATTGATCCGGAGTAATTCGTAGGTATCGAACTCCAGGGCGTAAATCATTTTATCAACCACACTGTATCCCAGACAGCCAATTCGGTAGTCCGTGTTGTTAGTAAACAACTCCTCGATGCTGGTAATGCCCCGTACGGAATCGGCCGTCAGCCGGTACAAACTCGTACCGGTAGAAATATGGGTACTTAGGTATATGGAATGATCACATTCGATTTCCTGCCCAAAGGTGGTTCCAGTCCCGAAAACAACACTCCAGGCCACTAATAATACAACCCTTTTACAATACTTCATATGCCAATATTAGTCATCAAAACAAAATAACAACAAATCGCTTAAACTGATTTTGAAATGTGCCGTTTATTTGGGTTAGAAGTGAATTTTCCTTCCTAAATTTGCAGATTGAATGTGTGGAAAAATATTCAATACCAATAAGCTGGAAGCTGTTGGAAGAGAGGAACAATGAACCATTAAATTTTTGTCAATGAGGCTAACGACATTAACGATCATAACTTGTTTTTTGGTGGGATGCACGGCTACACAAAAGGAAGAAAAAGAAGTGCTGCCACAGCTCTTCTCTTTACTCCCCGGCGAGGATACGGGCATCGATTTTGTCAACCAACTGGACTACAACCGGGAGTTCAACATTTATACTTATCGCAATTTTTACAATGGTGGTGGAGTGGCCATTGGAGACGTAAACAACGACGGACTGATGGATGTCTATCTGACCGCCAATATGCACGATAATAAGCTCTTTATCAACAAAGGGAATTTGCAATTTGATGATGTCACGGAAATGGCCGGCGTGGCGGGCACCCGGGCCTGGTCGACCGGGGTAACCATGGCCGACATTAACGGCGACGGCTGGCTCGACATTTACGTTTGCAACTCCGGTGACCTGGCCGGCGATAACAAACAGAACGAGTTGTTTATCAATCAAGGGGCCAAAGGAGACCTGAAATTTACCGAGGAGTCGGCCACCTACGGAATCGATGACCGGGGTTACGGCACCCATGCCTCTTTTTTCGATTACGATAAAGATGGTGACCTAGACCTTTACCTGCTCAATAATTCTTATCGCTCCATATTTGATTTTAATCTCCAAAAAGAGCAGCGGACCGTCAGAGATGAGCTGGGTGGCGACAAATTTTTTAGAAACGACGGAGCGACGTTTACCGACGTTTCCGAAGAAGCCGGGATCTACAGTAGTGAGATCGGATTTGGACTAGGTGTCACCGTCGGAGATGTCAATCGCGACGGCTGGCTGGACATGTTTATTTCCAACGACTTTTTCGAACGGGACTACCTCTACATCAATAATAAAAACGGAACATTTACGGAAGACCTGACCAATCAAATTCGATCGCTGAGCGTAGCTTCAATGGGGGCTGACATGGCCGACATCAACAACGATGGATTTCCCGAGATTTTTGTTACTGAAATGCTACCGGAAGGCGATGCCCGTTTTAAGACAAAGATGACTTTCGAAAACTGGGACCGATACCAACTCAACGTCCAAAATGGTTATTATCACCAATTCACCAGGAATGTGCTACAATTGAACAATGGCGATGATACCTTCAGTGAAATTGGCCGACTGGCGGGAGTAGAAGCAACCGATTGGAGTTGGGGTGCCCTGATGGCCGACTACGACAATGACGGCCTCACCGACCTCTATGTATGCAACGGTCTGTACAAAGACATCATCGACCAGGACTACATCAACTTCGTTTCGAGCGAAGAAATCGTGCGGCAAGTGGTAACCGACGACGGCGTAAACTACAAGCAGTTGATCGATACCATTCCATCTACTAAAATATCCAATTATCTGTACCGCAACGAAGGTGATCTGGAATTCCGGAATGTTGCCAAGGATTGGGGGCTAGATACACCGAGTCACTCCAATGGTTCGGCCTATGCCGATTTGGACAACGATGGCGATCTCGATTTGATCGTTAACAATGTAAATGAGCCTTGTTTTGTATATGAGAATAAGGCCAATGAATTAATGGGAAATAATTACCTGAAAGTAGTGCTCGTCGGTAAAGACCGAAATGCCTTTGCTTTGGGTGCCAACGTAACGGTGAAAGTGGGTGACCAATTGCACTTCCGGGAAAACATTCCCATTCGGGGTTTTCAGTCCTCTGTCGATTATCGCCCCAATTTTGGGTTGGGGAAATTTGAGCGGGTCGATTCTATTGTAATACAGTGGCCCACCGGTGGACAGACCATTCTTACGGACGTCGCGGCCAATCAAATCCTGCGAGTCGTACAGCAAGACGAAACAGATACCGACGAACCCCTGATGCCTCCAATAGCAACCAAGAAATCGTTCCGGGACATCACTAATGAATTGCAATGGGGATACCGACATCAGGAAAACCCTTTCGTCGATTTTGATCGCGATCGCCTGATTTACCATAAAATCTCAACCGATGGGCCAAAAATCTGCAAGGCCGACGTGAATGGCGATGGCCGAGAAGATTTTTACATTGGCGGAGCGGCCAATTCTCCGGGAGCACTGATGGTACAGCAGGAAAACGGAAGTTTCCTGCCCACCAATCAGAACTTATTCGGTTTTATGCGGGGTTCAGAGGATGTAGATTGTACTTTCTTTGATGCCGACGGGGATGGGGACCAAGATCTCTACGTCGCCCGGGGTGGAAATGAATTCACCATACCAACGGAAATCCTGTCAGACCAGCTTTACTTCAATGACGGTCAGGGGAATTTCCGCCGGTCTGCGCAATACCTGCCCACACTGAAGTTCGAAAGCAGCTCCTGTGTAAAGGCCGCCGATTATGACCGAGACGGCGACCAGGACCTATTCGTTGGTATCCGCCTAAGGCCGGGCCACTACGGCATGCCGGCCAATGGATACATCTTGAACAACATCGGGGACGGCAAGTTTCGCAATGTAACCCCACAGATCGCGCCGGAACTAGTGAACGTCGGTATGATCACCGATATCCTCTGGCTCGATTATGATCAGGACAATGATGAAGACCTGATCGTAATCGGAGAATGGATGCCCATCCAGGTATTCGAAAATAACCGCGGTCGCTTTACGAACGTAACGGAAAAAGCGGGGTTAGGCGCCACCAATGGCTGGTGGAATTGTGCCAAGGCCGGGGACTTTGATCGGGATGGCGATCTCGACTTGGTCGTTGGAAACCACGGCCTCAACTCACGTTTTTCAGCCAGTAAGGCCAGACCAATCAGCCTTCTGGTCAATGATTTCGATCGCAATGGTGCTCCGGAACCCATCATCAGTCAATTCAATGGTGAGGCATCTTATCCGCTGGCTCTGCGTCACGATCTCGTTATGCAAATGCCGGGATTGAAGAAAAAATACCTGAAATACGATGCTTATAAAGAGCAGACTGTAGATGATATCTTTTCCCCGCAACAGCGGGAAGGTGCGGTCCAAAAGGAAGTTTACGATCTGAATACTTCAGTTTTGATCAACAATGGTAAAGGCAAATTTGAAATTAGACCATTGCCCAAAATTGCGCAGTTCGCCCCAACTTACGGGCTGCTGGTCAAAGACTTTGACGGAGATGGGAATCTCGATATTTTAACGGGTGGCAACCTATTTGGTGTCAAACCGGAAGTAGGACGCTACGACGCCAACTACGGGTTGCTACTGTCAGGCACTGGAGATGGGAGTTTCAAACCTGTCTTGTCAAAAGAATCCGGCTTTTTCGTGAAGGGTCAAGTAAGAGATTTGGTCGACATTAAGGTTGGGAACAAAGAACTAATATTGGTAGGTAAGAATGACGAACAGATGCAGGTTTTCGAACTGTTGGACTAGGATAAATCTAGCTGTAACCATAATGACAAGATTTCGGACAGGTGTTCTTGGTTGGATACTATTGGGGCTTGCCAGTTGTGACCAAGGCTCCACCACGCTATTCCAGTTATTGCCTCCCGACCGGACCGGTATTGACTTCCGCAACGAGGTCTCTGATCAGGATAGCTTCAACATCATTCAATACGTCTATTTTTACAATGGTGGCGGAGTTGCCGTCGGAGACGTCAACAACGACGATCTTCCCGATGTTTACTTCAGCTCCAATCAGTCCAGCAATCGCCTCTATTTAAATCAAGGGGGGCTGGTTTTTAAAGATGTAACCGACAGTGCCGGAGTGGGAGGTTCGGGCAACTGGACAACCGGTGTCAATATGGTAGACATCAACCAGGATGGTTGGTTGGATATTTACGTTTGTCAAGTGGGTGATTACAAGGGGTTTTCCGGTCGAAATCAGTTGTTCATCAACAATGGTCCGTCGGGTACCTTTACTGAAAAAGCCAGTGAGTATGGACTGGACCACGTGGGTTTTGCTACCCAGTCGGCTTTTTTCGACTACGACCTGGACGGTGATCTCGATATGTACTTACTTTGCCATTCGGTCCATTCGACCGAAACCTACCGGGATACCAGCAGTACCAGAATTCGCGATGATCGGGCCGGCGACAAGCTTTTTCGCAACGACGGAAATGGGCACTTCTCCGAAGTAAGTGAGGCAGCCGGCATTCTTGGCGGCATTGCGGGTTACGGCCTGGGAATTGCCATTGGAGACATAGACCAGAATGGCTGCCCCGATATTTACGTAGGCAACGATTTTCACGAAAACGATTTTCTTTATTTCAACAATTGCGACGGCACCTTTTCCGAACGATCTTCCATCTCGTTATCCCACACGAGCAATTTTTCCATGGGCAATGACCTTGCCGACGTGAACAACGATGGCTGGCTGGATATAGTTACGCTGGATATGAAACCAGAAGAAGAGGAAATTCTCAAAAAATCCCATGGGATAGACTCCTACGACATCTACCGGTTCAAGCGCTCTTATGGATACGCGCACCAGTACCCGAGAAATATGTTACAGGTCAATCTCGGGAAGTTACCCACTGGTGCTGTTCGGTTCAGCGAAGTCGGCCAGATAGCCGGTATTTCGGCCACCGACTGGAGTTGGTCCGCCCTGATAGCTGACTTTGACAACGATGGCTGGAAAGACCTCCACATCACCAACGGAATTCTTCACCGGCCCAATGATTTGGACTATCTGAAATTCATCTCCAGCAAAAAGATCCAGGAAGAGGCCACCGATCTTGAGTTGATTGCCCAGATGCCCTCGGGAGAAATCCCAAATTATGCCTATCGAAACCTAGGTAATGGAAATTTCGAAGCAGTCACGAAGGAGTGGGGATTGGCCTTGCCTTCTTTGTCTCAAGGAGCAGCTTATGCCGACCTGGATCGGGATGGTGACCTGGACCTGGTAGTCAATAATATGAATCAATCGGCCTTTGTCTATGAAAACCGGGCTACGAATACTTTATCCAATCACTTTCTCCGGATCAAACTCAAAGGCCCGACCACCAATCCTTCGGCAATCGGTGCGAAAATCAAACTGGTCATTGGGTCAGAAACGCTTTATCAAGAGGTTCAACCGGTCCGCGGATGGCAATCCGCTGTAGAACATTCGATTCACTTTGGATTGGGAATGGCTAATTCCATTGACCTACTTCAGATCACCTGGCCAAATGGCTCCATCACTTCCGAAGAGCGCTTATCTGTAGATCAAGAATTGACTTATGTATATCAAGATGCGGTCCGACCTGAACCAAAATTACCTCTGGAAGATAACACCGTGTTTTCAATTGAAAAACCTGGTTCTAAATTCCCTTATAAACATCGCGAAAACCTATTTTACGATAACAATCGTGAACCTCTCATCCCCTATTTGTTATCTACCCCCGGCCCCAAATTGGCGAAAGCCGACGTGAATGGAGATCAACTGGAAGACCTATTTGTCGGTGGAGCTTCCGGGCAAGAGGGCATGCTTTTACTGCAACAGGAAGAGGGAGGTTTCATTCCATCCAGTATGGCCGAGTTTGCGATCGATGCACAAAGTGAAGATACGGATGCCGTCTTTTTCGATGTGGACATGGATGGTGACCTGGATCTCTACATCGGTAGTGGCGGCAACGAGTTTTACCACCAGAACCCCCTGCTCATCGATCGGCTCTACCTCAATGATGGTGCCGGCCATTTCACCAAGACCGTCGAGTCGATCCCTTCGATCTACAACCAGACTTCCTGTGTAAAAGTCATGGATATAGAGGGCGATGGTGACCTGGATCTATTCGTCGGAAGTCGGTCTGTACCCGTTAGCTACGGTATGGCACCCGACAGTCATTTTCTGATCAATGATGGACGTGGCACCTTCAGCGTAACAGCGCTTTCCGATGTTTTGAAAAAACTCGG
>JANQRV010000463.1 GCA_028284395.1 Saprospiraceae bacterium | reverse complement strand
TAATATTGGCGATGGAATGATTATAACCGGCCTCCACGGGTGCATTGGTCTGTGCCCGGCTGCGAACACATTCCATCCAATTCAGCATGTGATTGGTCGTGGTATTATCCCGGCCCGTATTCGCTGCAGTGACGACCTTGACTTTCGAATCCGCAAGACTAAATTCCTCCTGCTGACTGGGTTTCATACCCATTTTCGAGGCGTGTCTTTCCACCAATCCGCCGTTGGGCGTTACTTTATTGGTTTTCAGGTTCAATTCGCCGGAATTGGAATAGTAGATTTCTTTCGTTCCACCAGCGGAATTCGTAAAACGAGAAGAATACACCACCTGGAATCCGGAACTTGGATCATCTATTGGTCCATAGTCAAAGACAGCAGTCATTGTATCGTAGTTCTTTCGACCATCTTTCCATAAGTATATTCCGCCGTTGGCTGCTACGCTACGCGGGTGCGGGAGGTCACTGAACCAGTGAACGGTATCGATCTGGTGAGCCATCCACTGTCCTGGAATGCCCGACGAATAGGGCCAGAACAATCGATATTCAAGATATTTTCGGGGGTCCCATGCTTCGTAAGGTCGATTCATCAGATAACGTTTCCAGTCGGTATCTGACTCTTTGATTTCCTTGATCAATTTGGGCAACCGCCACCTACCGGGTTGATTGACATTCCACGTCATTTCAACCATGACAATATCTCCAAATTTACCGGATTTTATGAATTCATTGGCTGCATGATAATTCTTACCGCTGCGGCGCTGTGAACCGACCTGTACGACAATTCCAGCTTTTTTTACAGCCTTTAATGCTGTGATGGCATCATCCATGGTCTCGGCAAAAGGCTTCTCTACGTAAACATCTTTACCGGCTTCGGCAGCTTGTGCTGTATGTAGTGCATGCTGAAAATCAGCAGTGGAGATGATGACTGCGTCCACTTCGTTTTTATCATACATTTCCTCGTTATTGCGATAAGTAGCAATATCGTTTCCGGTTCGTTCTTTAATCATCGCCGCCCCTTCCTCACGTCGGCGGTTCCAGATGTCAGAGACACCGACCAGGTCAAAATTCATGTGCTTACAGTTGGAAAGGAAGGCGGGTATCAGTGAGCCCCTCGCCCGATTTGAAAATCCAACGATACCGACGCGCACACGATCGTTGGCGCCTAAGATGTTGGCATAGCTTTTTGCACTCATGCCCAAGGTCACACCAGCTGTTCCGATAGCTGCTTTTTTCAAAAATTCCCTTCTGGATTTACTCATAATACATTTTTTAAAGAATGGACGAAAAATGAAGTTGAGGAAAATTCATTCACTTTTTGATACCCAATTGAAGTTAATAATTTTCCGCGGATTGGAGTTGCCCGAAATCATTTTATTAGACGATCTTTTAATGAGTCGCCCCTACATAAATATGGAGGTTGCAAAAGCAGGAGATAAAAAAAATCAAAACAAACCCGCCATCCTCCTTATGAATCAGGACGAACAAAGTGATGAAATGAAAAGTCGCCGCAGAAAAATAAGAGCGAATTTGCGTACTAACCACAACCCTGTTATCTTGTACTTGGTAGGATTAATTTTAAAACCAACGATTAAACAATTCCAAATATGAGGCTTCTCTCCTGGCTTTTATGCAGCCTTCTGCTATTTACCGCATCTTGTTACAATGAATCATCCGTCGATGAAGATGACACTGCAACTGCAATTTCCTTACCTCCGGGCTTTGAAATAGAGTCTCTCTACAGCCCGGGTGAAAATGAAAGAGGTTCCTGGGTTTCCCTGGCACAGGATGACAACGGACAGTTTTTTGCCTGTGACCAGTATGGAGATCTCTACACATTTGCCCCGCCGGCACCGGGTGAGACATTAGACTCACTGGATGTCAATCCGGTTGACCTGGAAATCGGATATGCGCAGGGATTGCTCTGGGCATTCAATAGTCTTTATGTCGTTGTAAACCGAAGGGACACAACAGGATTGATGCCCAGCGGTGTGTATCGATTGACCGATGCCGATCAGGATGGAGCACTCGATAAGGTGCAACGCCTTTTGGAATTGGAAGGCAGAGGCGAGCACGGCCCACACAGTATTATTGTCGGCCCGCAAGGGGATGACCTCTATTTCATAGCTGGCAATCACACTGAAGTGCCAGAATCTTTAACCAGTCTGTTTCCCAGACCCTGGCGAGAAGACAACCTGTTCCCTTCTTATAAAGATGCCCGCGGACACGCAACGCAGATCGGACCTCCCGGCGGATGGATCGCAAGAACGGATCCGGAGGGCAAAGAATGGGAAGTGGTGGGAACCGGTTTCCGCAATGCTTTTGATATTGCATTCAACGACGAGGGGGAGCTGTTCACCTTCGATTCGGATATGGAATGGGATCTGGGAATGCCCTGGTATCGGCCCATCCGCGTATGCCACGTAACCAGTGGTTCCAACTTTGGTTGGCGAACCGGCTCGGGCAAATGGCCAGCCTATTATCCCGATAATCTTTCCTCGGTAGTAGACCTTGGACAAGGGTCTCCGACCGGCATACTCATGGGCCGAAAACTGAACTTCCCCCGACGTTATCAAGATGGATTATTCGTATTGGACTGGAGCTTTGGCACCATGTATTTTGTCGCCATGGAAGCAGTAGGAAGTACATACAAGGGTACTAAAGAAGAATTTCTCTCCGGCGTACCATTACCGCTAACCGATGCCATCGTCGGCAAAGATGGTGCCATGTATTTTGCCACTGGAGGTAGAAGGCTCGAATCGTCACTTTACCGCGTGACCTTCACGGGAGAAGATACAACTCAACCATTGGCGAAATCATCACCCGAAGCAAATGAAATGAGAACCTTGCGGAAAAACCTCGAACGCTATCACAAGGAACAATCCGCAGAAGGTATTCCTGCTTTGTGGACCAACCTCAATCATTCCGATCGCTTCATCCGTTATGCTGCCAGGTTAGGACTTGAACACCAAAACACTTCTAGTTGGAGCAATCGGTTGGCCGATGAAAACGATGCTGTTCGGTTGACTCAGGCGGCTATTGCCATTGCCCGTAAGGGTGAGCAACAGCTAAAAAGCACCGCCCTTCGTAAACTGTTGACGATTGACTGGAACGGCCTGTCTAAAGAATATCAATTGGATCTTTTGCGGTCGATATCATTAATTAATATCCGCCTGGGTAAAGTTACGGGCAGCCAAAATAGGCAATTGATCAATTTTCTAAAGCCGCATTTCCCATCTGAGGATGCTTCTCTCAATCGGGAATTGAGCCAATTGTTGCTTTACCTGGGAGATAATGATGTCACGCAGCAGAGTGTTGCGCTCTTGGAAAAATATTCTTCCGAAGATCTGCGCTCCACCAATGGTTTCCTCTCCACAGAAGTAACCAATCGCAGTGAGCAGTATGGTCTCACCATCCAAAGCATGCTCGATAGCATGCCCCCATCGGAGTCGATCTTCTACGCCTCCCTTTTAAGTCATGCCAAGTCGGGATGGACCAAAGAGGTCCGCGAGCGATATTTCAATTGGTTTTACGAAGCTTTGCACCAGCGTGGAGGAATGAGCTACAAAGGATTCCTCGATAATATGAAAAAGAAAGCGCTGACCAATGTTCCGGAGTCGGAAAGAGACTATTTTTCGGAGTTGGCCGGCGTTTATTCTCCCGTGCAGGAATTGGCAGATCTTCCTCAACCGGAAGGTCCGGGAAAAGACTGGACCATTACCCAAGTACGTGTCCTTTTCAACGAGGATTCGGTAGCCTATAAGGGAAACGTCGCGAAGGGGAAAGTAATATATGAAGCTGCCATGTGCGGTGTATGTCATCGGATTGATGGAGAAGGAGGCAATACAGGCCCCGACCTATCGCAAATCCATACGCGCTACAAACGCAACGACATAATTTTTGCCATTATGTACCCAAGCGAAGATGTTTCGGACCAGTATGCTTTTACCCAATTCGTTTTGAAGGATGGCAGCAAGCAGGTGGGAAGGCCCATAGATGAAACCGACATTGAGATTAAGATCATGTCTAATCCTTATGACCCAAATTCCATTCTCAATCTGAAAAAGAGCGATATTGAAAAATCGGAATTGTCTCCTATTTCTCCAATGCCCCCAGCGCTATTAAATCGACTTAACGGACACGAAATCAAAGATTTAATGGCCTTTTTGATGGAACGAGAGAACAAGGAAGACGAAAAAATCGGCATGCTGAACAATTAAAAGCAGGAAATGTGATACCGCTAACATCATTTTGGTTCTTTGATTGGCTAGGACATTTACACCCCATGGTTGTTCATTTCCCTATTGGGTTAATGGTCGGGGCATTGCTACTGGAAATTTGGCCCCGAGCTCGCAGAAATGATTGGAACCCCACCGGAATGATTTATTTGGGGGCGCTAAGTGCGGTTTTTGCCGCCCTATTTGGGTTATTGCTGCAAAACAGTGGAGAATACGAGGGAGCATTGGTCAATAATCATCAATTTTGGGGCCTCCTGACTACTGCTTTATCTCTATTGACGGCGTGGATGTATAACAGAAAAAGTAAGCTTGCGAATTGGATACCAAAGACAACGTTGGCCATCACCTGTATCGCCATGACCTTAGCCGGCCACTTTGGGGCCGGAATCACACATGGTACGGACTATTTGACGGCCGGTCTGCCGTGGTATCAAACGAATCAGACTACTGGCAATGCATCCCAGTTACTCAGTGAGTTCAGCAATCAAAATCGCGGAGATTCGCTTACGATTGAACAAAAAGACCGACTCAATCTCCAAGTCCGAGCCATTTTTGCCCATAATTGTTATCAATGCCACAGTACTGCGAAACGCAAAGGAGGTTTGGCATTGGACCATAAAGAAGGGGTTTTTATCGGCGGTGATTACGGCCCTGTCATTCAGATTGGTAGTGCAGCCGACAGCGAAATGATCCGCCGACTGAAATTGCCTCGACAAGAAGAAGAGGCCATGCCCCCCAAGGGAAAACAATTATCGGGAGATGAAATTGCGCTGATAGAACTTTGGATTGACCAGGGGGCACACTGGGCCAGCGGGGATTTAAAGGTTTTTCGGGAAGCGGAATTAGCGCTTAACAAACCGAATGTACCAAAAGCTTCCCCGGGTATCGATCATCCCATTGATCGATTCGTAAACGCCTACTTTGAGGACGAGGGAATTCGTTGGCCGGCACTGATTGACGATCGTCGTTTTATTCGCCGTGCTTACCTGGATGTCAAAGGGTTATTGCCAACTCAAGAAGAAAGTGATCAATTTATCCAGGATAGAAATCCAGAGAAACGAATGGTCCTGATCCAGGAACTACTGCAGGATCAGGAGAATTATACATTACACTGGCTAAGCTTTTGGAACGATCTCCTACGCAATGATTATTCCGGCACTGGTTTTATTACCGGTGGACGAAAGCAAATTACCGATTGGCTGTACCATTCGTTATTGGATAACAAACCATATAATGAAATGGTGCGGGAGTTGATCAATCCTCAACCTGAATCCGAAGGTTTCATCAAAGGGATTCAATGGCGAGGGGTCGTCAATGCCAGCCAACGTACCGAACTCCAGGCTGCGCAAAATATCTCACAATCCCTCCTCGGCCTGAATCTAAAGTGCGCCAGTTGTCACAACAGCTTCATCAACAACTTAACTTTAGATCAAGCTTATGGATTTGCTAATATTTTTGCGAAAGAACCGTTGGAAATCAATCGCTGTGACAAACCGACCGGCCGCATGGCGAAAACGGCATTCTTGTTCCCTGAGTTGGGGCAAGTGGACGCCGACAGTCTGAAAGATCGTCTAAAACAGCTTTCAGACATCATTATCAAGCCGGAAAACGGACGACTGTACCGAACCGTTGTCAACCGCTACTGGGATCGACTCTTCGGTCGCGGCATCGTTGCACCGGTCGACGAAATGGACAATCTGCCATGGAACCAGGATTTACTGGATTGGCTAGCCTTTTCCTTTATTGAATCAGGCTACGATCTCCATAAGCTATTGACCACGATCATGACTTCTCGCACCTACCAATTGCCGCCGGTCGCTTACCCTTCTCCAAATTATCTGGCTTCAGAATCTTTTGTTTTCAAGGGGCCAGCTTTGCGACGTCTTACCGTCGAACAATTTGCCGATGCCTTTAGTCAGACAGTCCAACCCTTTTATCATTCAGTTGGTTATCATCCCCAAAAAGAGGACCTGGAAGCCCAATGGATATGGCACCGGGAAGTCGAAGTGGACCGGACCAATATTCCAAAGCCAGGAAAGCGATATTTCAGAAAAAGATTTTCCCCTGACCCTAGCCGGAAACTTATTGCAGCCAAGATCCTGATAACGGCAGATGATGCTTTCCATTTCTATTTGAATGGAGCGAAAACGGCAGAGGGAAACGATTGGAAAAAGGTGGAACATTTAGATATTCCATTGGATCGAATTAAAGATCAAAATATCATTGCCATAGTCGGCAATAATTCCGGTACCATTTCGAATCCGGCCGGCTTACTATTTACCTTGCGCCTGGCTTATTCCGATAGTAGTTTTCAGTTCATAGAATCGGACCGCAGTTGGAAGACTAACGCCGATGAAAACGATTTAACCGGCTGGCAGGAATTAGAGTTTGACGACAGCAACTGGCAAAATGCACATCGCTATGGTTCGTTCACCAAAAGCTACTGGGGCATTTTACTGGATTATACCTTCGACCCAACAGACACGTTACAAAGCTTCGCAAGGGCCTCGCTGGTCAAGCAAGATCCTTTCATGAAGTCGCTGGGTCGTCCGACCCGTGAAAACGTGGCTACCCAACGCGATGTCGAAGCCACTTTATTACAAGCTTTGACACTGACGAATAGTGAATTTTTTGTAGAAAAATTAACGATAGGTGCGCAAAACTGGTTTGAACGACTAGGAGATGACCCCGAACACTTGATCGAAGAATTGTACCGTCAACTTCTGGGTCGAAACCCCAGCAGGAAGGAAAGCCGGACAATCCTGAAACGCTTTCGTCAAAATCCGAATCCAGAACAAGTAGAGGACATCATTTGGGCACTCGTCAATCTCCCGGAATTTCAATTCATCTGAAATGGTCAACAACAATTTACTAAGCCGCAGAGACTTCATCCAAAAAATGAAAACAGCCAGCTTGGCGGCCATGGCTACGTCGATCCCCAGCGCCAGCTTCTTATCTTGTCGGCGAGAAAGCCCTAGCTCACTTCATACAACCGCCGACGCTGTAATCCTTCTGTGGATGGCGGGAGGCATGTGTCATACAGAAACTTTCGATCCGAAAACCTATACACCTTTTGTAAAGGGCATGGAAAGCAAAAGCGTCTACAGCACATTTAAAGCAATTCCGACGGCAGTTGACGGCCTCTTTTTTTCGGATGGTCTCAGTGCAATCGGTGCTACCATGGATAAGGGGACTATCATTCGATCCTACCGGGCCGCAGATCTGGGTTTCATTCTACACACTCGGCATCAGTACCACTGGCATACCTGCTACGAGCCGCCACAGTCCGTTCAGGTCCCACACTTAGGATCCTGGATCGCCAAAGAGTTAGGCCCTGCCAACCCGGTCATTCCTCCCTTCATCGATATTGGTCAAAGAATGGATGTCGGTGAAGGAGAAGAATTAAAAGCTTTCCACTCCGCTGGTTTTCTGGGAAGCGAGTTTGGACCATTCAGCATTCCAGATCCGACCAAGGGGCTCGAGAGCGTGACACCACCAAGTGGAATGTCCTTGAGTCGCTTCGAAAGCCGCAACAAGTTATATCGGGAATTGGTAAAAAAGAGTCCACTTGGAGAATACGGAAGCACTTACCAACAGGAATCGCTCGTCCGTTCGATGGAGGCGGCCTATGCATTGCTGAAATCGCCGGAAGCAAGTGCTTTCAACCTCACGGAAGAACCCAAAGAAGTCTATGATGTCTACAATACCGGCCGATTTGGGTTGGGCTGCCTAATGGCCCGAAAACTTGTCGAAAACGGTGCCCGCTTCATTAGCGTCACTACCGAGTACGTTCCGTTCTTCGGTTGGGACACCCATGAGAACGGACATACCAGGCTAAAAGATATGAAGGCAGAGATCGATCGTCCGGTCGCTCAACTCATCAACGACCTTGATGAGCGGGGGCTACTAGACCGGACTTTGGTCATACTTGCCAGTGAATTCAGCAGAGACATGTTGATGGAAGGTCGCCCCGGAGTCAAGATCAAAGATCAGGTACATGTACCCGATCAAGTGGAGCACTTAAAACACTATGGCATGCATCGTCACTTCACGGATGGTTGTTCGATGTTGTTGTGGGGCGGAGGGGTCAAGAAGGGTTTTGTGTATGGCGAGACAGCAGCCGAACGTCCTTTCAAAGCCATTACCGAACCCGTCTACATCGATCAGGTGCATCAAACCATTTACCACACCTTGGGCATCCATCCGGAAACGAACTACGTCATTGAAAAACGGCCTTTTTATACCACTCCAGATGGGCACGGCAAACCCATTATGGATGTTTTAGCGAGTGCCTCGACTTGAAGATCAATTAAGTTTTCCTGCCAAAAAACCAGTAGTCCAGGCCGATTGAAAATTGTACCCTCCCGTGATGGCGTCGATGTCTAAAACCTCCCCGGCGAAATAAAGGTTTTTGCAAACCTTACTTTCCATCGTTTTGAGATCGACACTGCTCAGGGAAACTCCACCACAGGTGACGAACTCTTCTTTAAAAGTCGTTTTCCCCCGAACCTTATACACATCGTTTGTCAGTGCATGTACCAGCTTATGAAGGGATTTCTTACCCAATTCACCCCACCTTTTGGCAGTCGGTACTTCGGACTTCTCCAGCAGGTATAACCAAAGCCTTTGCGGCAAGAAGTACGGTCGAATATTAGACAGATGCTTTTTAGAATGGCTTTGGGTCAAAGCGATCATTTGTTCCGCCACTAGATCATTATTGGTTTCATTGACCCAATTGATTCGCACTTTGAAATCGTAGTTCAAATCACTTAGTATTCTCGCCCCGTAGGCAGACAGCTTCAGAATAGCGGGACCACTCATCCCCCAGTGAGTGATCAGTAAGGGGCCATCGGATTTGAGTTTCGTCCCTTGGATATAAACTAAAGTCTGTTCGACAACTACGCCCATCAGCTGTGTGACCGCTTCATCAGGCATGTTAAAGGTGAACAAAGAGGGGACGGGGTCTTCAATCTCGTGATTCAACTTTTCTAGCCATTGCAGTCCCTTTCTCTTCGGTGAGCCGCCGGTTGCCACAATGACCTTGTCGAACCGTCTTTTGCGGAGATCTCCCCGCAGAAATTCCAACACCAGTTGCCCATTCACTGGACGGATACCACTGACAGGTTTGCCTATTTCGATTTTGATTCCCAGTCTAACGACCTCTCTAAGGAAACAGTCAATGATGCTCTGTGAATCTTGAGAAACCGGAAAGACACAGTTGTCTTCCTGGATGACCAACGGCACCCCTCTGGATTCGAACCAATTCATTGCATCGCGGGTATTGAAGACCTGAAAAGCTTTTTTCAGGCGATTCCCTCCTCTTGGATAGGCTTTACAAAGTTCACTGATCGAAGTACAACCATTGGTCACATTACAGCGACCTCCACCGGAGATTTTCACTTTTGCCAGCAGTTTTTTCGATTTTTCGAAAATCACTACGTTGGCCTTCGGATGGTTCTCTTTCACCTGAATAGCAGAAAAAAATCCGGCTGCACCTCCCCCGATAACGGCAATATTCATGATCTGTCAAATTATTAGTCTTGTTCAGAAATAAGAAGTGATGATATGAAATTTAGATTTTTGTGCCGATCCCCGCCTGACCGATCAGTCGGGCAGGAAGGAACGCCCGCAGCCTAATAGCCGGAGCTATTAAGGCGAGGACGTGACAGGAGCGAGCGATCTTTCTAGTGAATGTCTGGCAGACATTCAAGCGAGTGAACCGCTTGCGGACGGATTGCCTGGTGCAAAAAGATATTTTCATAGCGCAGATTGTTATTTTTGAACAAGACTATTGGTCTAATTTGGAAATAGGAAATGAAGAACTTTGATTGATAGCGATCAATGCGGAAAATACAATAGTTTTACTGAATGCAAATGAAAAACATCCTCAATGGAATTAGAAAGTATTATCCAGTCTCCAATCAAACTTTTGACGAATTAGCTGGCCATTTTACCGAGAAGCGCCTGCCGAAACGTCATTTATTGACGAGAGCTGGTGTACGCGATGACTATGTTTACTTCATCGAACACGGCTGTAGCCGTACCTTTCTTTTGATTGAAGAAAAAGAGGTCACCAATTGGTTTAGTACAGAAGGAGACATTACTTTTTCTTCCAACGCCCTTTATCATCGTACTCCCGGATTCGAATTCGTCGAACTGCTTGAAGATTCAATCTTATTTACCATTCCCATTGAAACCCTCAACGCTCTGTATCAGACCAATATCGAAATTTCCAACTGGTCTCGATGTATTCATCAAGAAGTTCTCCTCAAAATGCAAACCCTTAGAATTGATCGTTTATCATTGTCGGCTCGTGAGCGATACAACAAATTACTACGAGAGTCACCGGAATTATTGAACAGGGTCAACCTCGGATACATCGCGTCTTATCTTGGCATGACACAACAACATCTAAGCACGATGCGCGCCCCTACTGATAATGACACAGATTTACGAACGCAGAATTTAAGATAGATGAAAAACTAACCGGTACAATTTGCCTACTTTTTGTCCCAAAATAAATGTCATGAAAACGGAATTACAAAAATGTCTGGAGGGCTCATTTTTCAACACATCCGATCCTGAAATACAGCGTATGATACATCAGGCGCGAAGATTGACCAAAAGGTACAATGCGACCGATAGTGCCGATGTTTCTGAAAGAGAAAAAATACTGAGGGAATTATTCGGAAAGGTTGGCCAAAATGTCAACATCGATACCCCTTTCTATTGTGATTACGGGCAACATATAACCTTGGGCGATAACATCATCATTAACATCAATTGTACATTCGTAGACTGCAATGAAATTGCGATCGGCAACAATGTTCTTATTGCCTCCAATGTACAGATTTATACAGCGACACATCCTACAGCAATTGAGGAACGCCTGGTGACCGACTGGGCTCCTGATTCTTCTACTCCATACTTTCGCACGTATGCTTTGCCCGTAAAAATTGAAGACAACGTTTGGATTGGAGGAGGATCGATCCTTCTGCCCGGAGTGACAATCGGTAAAAATACCGTCATTGGAGCCGGGAGTATCGTAAACAGATCCATACCAGGAAATTGTGTAGCGGCAGGCAACCCTTGCCGGATTATTAGAAGACTTTGATCAACTCCTTTACCCCAACCCCAGTTCTTTCACACTGATCTCTCGCATTTCCATTTTGCGGATCTTACCGGTAACAGTCATTGGGAAATCATCCGTAAACTTATAATAACGAGGAATCTTAAAATGAGCGATTTTACCTTTGCAAAAATCGATCATTTCTTCTGCCGTAGCAGTTTGCCCCTCTTTGAGTTTGATCCAGGCCATCACTTCTTCACCGAATTTTGCGTCGGGAACGCCGATCACCTGTACATCACTTATTTTGGGATGGGTATAAAGAAACTCCTCGATTTCACGAGGGTAGACATTTTCACCGCCGCGAATAACCATATCTTTGATTCGGCCAACAATATTTACGTATCCTTCGGCATCCATGGTAGCTAGGTCGCCGGTCCGCATCCAACGGGCTGCATCGATCGCCGCCCTTGTTTGTTCTTCGTTGTTCCAATATCCAAGCATTACGCTGTAACCACGAGTACAAAGTTCACCGGCTTCACCGATGGGCAACACTTTACCGTTTTCGGGATCGATGATTTTGACTTCCAGATGCGGATGAATTTGACCGACCGTACTCACTTGTTTCTCCAGTGGAGTCCCAATCCGGGTTTGGGTACTAACGGGGCTGGTCTCGGTCATGCCGTAAGCAATCTGCACTTCGTTCATATGCATGAGGGTCTGCACCTTTTTCATTACTTCGATCGGACAAGGGGATCCCGCCATAATTCCTGTGCGTAAACTTCGCAAATCGAACTGATCGAAGTTTGGATGTTCCAACTCAGCAATGAACATTGTCGGGACTCCATAAAGTGCAGTAGCTTGTTCTTCCTGCGCAGCTCTCAAGACTGCTTCTGGTTCAAAACCCTCACTGGCATAGATCATCGTCGCCCCATGCGTCATACAACCCAAATTGCCCATTACCATTCCAAAACAGTGATAAAGTGGAACGGGAATAATCAACCGATCTCGATCGGTAAAATTCATGCACCTGGCAACAAAATAGCCGTTGTTCAGAATGTTATGATGGCTAAGAGTAGCGCCTTTAGGATAACCGGTTGTCCCACTCGTATATTGGATGTTAATGGCTTCATCAAAATGAAGCTGTGTCTGGCGTTCAGCTAGGGCCAAGGTAGTACAATGTTTAGCTTGGTCCATCAATTCTGCCCATGACCACATGCCTGGAGCAGTTTCTTTCGACAATCGAATAACGCCTCTGAGTTTCGGTAGTTTTTCCGACTCCAAATATCCCGGCATACAATGATTTAACTCCGGCGCCAGTTCGTAGACCATTTGTGTGTAATTCGAGGTTTTAAACTGATCGGCAATTACGATCATGCTGCATTCCGATTGATTCAAGGCATATTCCAACTCGTGCAAACGATAAGCGGGGTTGATATTAACCAGGATGGCTCCAATTTTAGCCGTCGCAAATTGCGTGACCGCCCACTGGTAACAATTGGGTGCCCAAATTCCGATGCGCTCCCCCTTCTCCAGTCCGATTGCCATCAATCCTCTGGCACAATTTTCCACTTCCGTCTTTAATTCTTTATAGGTCCAACGGATATTTTGGTGATGGACAACTAAAGCCTCGTTGTTTGGATATTTTTCGGCGACCAAATCGAACATATCTCCGATGGTACTACCTAGCAGTGGTTCGGTACTGGTTCCGCTCGTGTAACTCTGTTGGTACATGGTAACTTATTGTGATGATATTGTTTTCCGATAAGAATTAATAAATGTAACGATTTTCGCCAAAACGGCACTGCCACACTCCAAATGAAGCATATGACCACAATCTTGCTGAATGGCCAATTCGGCTCGATCACCAATGATACTGACGATCCGCCCGGCATGTCGTTGAGTAGCGTATTCATCTCTTTCCCCTTGCATAATCAGAGCAGGACAATTGATCAGTTCTGTCTCTATTTCAATGGACCAATCCGCAAAGGAATCCGACAACCAGATTCTGTGCCAAGCAGCAAAGAGGGGGCCTGCTTTTTCGCCATGGTATTTCCGGAGCTTGGACAATAGGACCGGGGCTGAATTCAGCGCCTGACGGATCCCCGCCGTGGTAACGGATTCAACATCAATGTGGGCAGCTAGCGTAATGATCGCCTCGGCAGTGTGAAAGGCAGCATAGATCAAGGCAATGGTGCCTCCATCACTGTGTCCGATGAGAATGGGGTGTTGAATTGCCAATTTCTTCAATAATTGCGGCAATATCTGCGTTGCTTCCCGGTGCAAATAATCGCGTTCCCTGGGTTGTAAAAACGGCGGGGATTGCCCATGGCCATGGCGATCGTAAACCACAGCCGGCAAGCTGGTCTTTTCCGACAATTGACTTGGGAAATCTCTCCATTGTGCAACCGAACCTAAAGCGTCATGCAAAAAGACCAATACAGCAGAATCGGGAGTGGGTGACCAATTGATCAATTGGACATGTAATTGAGAAGACTCCAACTCAAGAATCATTCGACGAAGATTATTTCAAGACCGTTATGCTACCTCCGAAATCAGTATTCCCACCGGTCTCCAGGTCCAGGCTAAGAATATAGATGTAAGTTCCGGTTTGAACAGTTTCTCCGTCCAGCATTCCATTCCAGCAAGCGGTGCCATCTACTGGCAAATTACTCCGTTCATACAGTAAATTGCCCCAGCGGTCGAACACCGTAAATTTAGTAATGGAGCGAATGACCGGATTAGCGAACAAACAAAATTCATCATTTTTGAGATCCCCATTGGGAGAAAATACATTCGGAACAAAGACCTTTGGCGTTTTATCGACGATGAGGTTGGTTTCAGCAGTTGCCCTGCAACCTTTATCATTGATTGCCTCAAGTACGATCGTGGCATTGTCTTCCGCCAACAAATTCAGCTCCGTACAATTATCACAGGCAGTAGAATCGTTCACCGTCCATAGAAAGTCAGTAATCGTTTCCCCGACCGGTACAATGGTTGGCTGGACTAGTATTTGATCCCTGAATTGAGCCAGATCGATAGCGGGTAAGGAAACGGTAAACCCATCTAAGGCCGCCAAAGAGATCATCGTATCGATCACGCATCCATAAAAATCCTGGGCGGAGACTCGGTAGCTTCCCTCCGTCAATCCCGTGAAAAGGCTATCCATCACAAAGGGTGCATCATTAATTGTATAGACATACGGAGGACTATCCCCCGATACACTAGTGACTTCTATTTGTCCATCCGGAATTTCCGGGCAACTAGGCACATCAAAAACAAGATCCAAGTCAGAAATCGGTGCTTTTACCTCCACAACGGTATCTGTTGTACAACCATTTGACAGATTGGTAAACATCAAATCATACAGCCCCAATTCCTCGACCGCTGGTGAAACCTCTTCAGAAAAGAAACCCTGCGGCTGACTCCAGGCATAGTTTCCATTTGCGACGTTAGTGGTAGCCACCAACTGAAATGTCTGCTTTTCGCAATCGGTTACTTCGTAATCAATGCCCATTACTAAAGGAGCAACTGTGTCCAGAACGACATTAACGTGCAGAAAATTCACACAACTGTTGGTCCGGGCAAAAACGGTATAAAGCCCAGGCGTCATTGTCTCCAAGAAGGCACTGTTTACCAGATTCGTGCCATTGCTTTGCCACTCAAAACTGGTTCCTCCGACGGAGGAGTTTGCCGCCAGGACTACTCGGTCTTTACTACAGGTTATTACGGTATCCGCATTCACGCCTACTTCGGGCAAATCTTTTACCATTACTGATTTAGAGAAAATAATTGGTGAGCAGTCAGGACTGAATTGATAAATATAAATCAGGTTGTGTTCGCCAACTCCTGCCTGCGACGGATCAAAGATGTGGTCTGTCATTTCCACATCTCCAATTCTAAATTGGCCACCGGCAGGTTGAAATTCGATGGCATATGGGTCATCGTTGATACAAACTTCCGAATCAATGCCAGCAATCATGATTTCGGGTGGGTCGCAATCCTGACCCTTCGCCAACTGCATCAACAGTAGCAAGCAGGTAGTTACTATTAAGGTTCTCCTCATGGATCTTATTATTCGAACTCGTTCGGTATCCCCATGCAATATATAGGTGCTTTCCAAATAGAGCCATTCAGGGTCCTAACTGGAAAGCACCCACTATTGTTCAGGTATACTGTTCTAACGTTGAACAATGAATTTCCTGAAGACGGTTTGTTCATCGATTCTCAGTGCCAACATGTAAGTTGAAGGTGCAAAGGAAGATACATCGATCTTTCTGGTATAACTTTGATCAATGGTTTCGTCAATGGCTTCGAAAACCCGCTGTCCAAGCAGGTTAAAGATGACCAGATCTCCCTGCCAGCGACCATCGGCTTCAATTTGTACATTGAGTGTTTCCATGGTTGGATTTGGATAAAGGGACATTTCCCTTACCATATCCAAATTGACATTACTGACCGGATCTTCCACCGTTACTTCGACCATTGCCGTATCCCGTCCACAAGTGTTTTCTGTTATATGAGTAACGGTATAAGTCCCTCCTTCAGTATAGACAAATTCAGGGGATCTCAACGTCGAGGCAAAACCATTTCCAAAATCCCAAAAATGCCCAGCAGTTTCGCCTCCACCTTCGAACTGCGCCGTCAGTCCTTCGGTCTCAAAAGTAAAGGCTGCGTTCGCAATGCCGATCTCAGCCATAAAGCTTATGGTGCTCGCACATCCATCTACATCATTGACAAATACGGTATATTCTTCTCCAATGATCAGTTCCCCCGAAATGTTGCCGGAATTTAAGTTACTCCAGAATATATCAAATGGCGCTAAGCCGTTTTGTGGGATGGCCTCCAATTCGCAGAAGTCATTGGTAGCTACCAGATTGACTAAAATAGAATCCGGGCCACTGGTCACTTCATATTCAGAGGAGGTCTGACAACCGTTGGCATCCGTAATGGTCACACCAAAGACACCAGCGCCCAAATCAGTGAGCGCAGCCGTAGTGTCTCCGCTTGTCCAAGAATAAGTGAAGGGCGCTACACCTCCCATCAAATCGACGGCAATACTTCCGGGGTGATCACATTCATCATTGCGAACTTGGGCGCCGGAAATCAGGAATAGGTCGGTAAACCCAATGTTGACCTCACCGACTGCGAAACATCCATTTGCATCGGTCACTCTGACAAAGTGAATGCCGAAGGGCAAACTATCTACCACCATCGAGTCGGCTCCATTGCTCCAACTAAACGTGAACGGTCCGGTTCCGCCAGACACCATGGCTCTTGCACTTCCGTTCGATA
>JANQRV010000447.1 GCA_028284395.1 Saprospiraceae bacterium | reverse complement strand
ACTTCCTAAGAGATTTACCCCTTGATCTATTCGGAATCGAGTTGTCGAAGGTCGTAGAAATAATAGCTGGCGCTCCAGCGCGGGTCAGTGCTTTTATCTCAACCCTTCTGGAATTGTCGCGGAATTACGCGCTCAATGAGGAAAGTTTCTACTTTGGTGCTTTACGCTCTTATCTGCAGTTGCACAACAATTATTTTGAAGACATTGAAAACGAAGTCAAATCATTCGAATCAAATTTCTCTATTCCCTCCGAGCGGCCATTGAAAAGAGAGCATTTGGCAACCATACTGCAAGAGCATTTTCAATACGAGATTGTTGAGGGAGGGCTGGATCAATATCCAGAGTTGAGTCATTTGCGTTCCCTATACCTGAACCAAGGTCGTCGGTTACTACTTAACAGCCGTCTTTCCGCTTTCCAACAGCGGTTTCAATTTGGAAAGGAATTAGGTTTTCAAGTGCTTCAATTAAAGGAACGGGCCAATACATCTAGCATTACCGCACCGCGCTCTTTCGAAGAAGTACTTAATCATTCGAAAGCCATTTACTTCTCGGCCGCTTTACATATTCCACTGGAGAGCATCCGGAGCGACGTCTCTATTTTTTTCAACAACCCCAAATGGCAAGGAGAGGCCTTTCTGGAGATCGGAAAGAAGTACGATGCATCTCCGGAAATGTATTACCATCGCCTAACCAATATATTGCCAGGCTTTTTCGGTATCCAGAAGTTATTCTTCATTCGATTCATCCACGACCCTTCACAAGGACGCTTTGAGGTGGATCGCGAATTACATTTGAATAGAGCACATCGACCGCATAGCAATGGATTGAATGAGCACTATTGCCGTCGTTGGGTAGCGACATCACTTCTGCAGGATCTCTACGATCTTCAACAGGAGGGGAAATATGTGCAACGAATTGTTCGCGCCCAGCGTTCTCGATATTTCGGCACGGAAGATGAATATCTCTGCTTTACAATTGCTCGGTCTTCCCATCCACAACCCACTCAAAATATTAGCGTAACGCTCGGCTTTTTGTTGGATGATGAATTGAGGCAGCGCATTGCCTTCCTGGAGGATGCCGCCATCCAACACCGTGAAGTAAATATTACCTGTGAGCGCTGTGCTGTACTCGACTGCAAAGAGCGGGCAGCACCACCGATAATAGTAGAAAAACGTCAGCGACAACTCAGCGTCCAAAAGAAATTAGCTATGCTGGATCGGGTTTACTAATATGCCAGCAATTGCTGCAGTAAGGTCTTAAATCGTTCGACCGGAAGGAACTGATCTTCGAGAGAGGCGGCAAAGGGCACCGGCGTATCCAGGCTTGCGGCCCGCATCACCGGACCATCGAGACTTTCGAAAAGGTGCTGCGAGATGTATGCTGCGATTTCACCACCGATTCCGCCCAACATGGTATCCTCGTGAAGAATAATGACTTTCCCCGTTTTTCGAACGGTTTGATCAATGGCATCGAAGTCCAGCGGTAGTAAAGTTCGTAGGTCCAAAATTTCAGCATCGATTGCAAGGTCTTTTACCACCATTTGAGCCCAATGCACTCCCAGGCCATAGGTGATTACGGAGACTTCAGCACCGGCACGGACAACACTGGCTTTGCCGATTTCTTCGGTATAGTATTCATCCGGAATCTCGGCACTGATCTTGCGATAAAGCGCCTTGTGTTCGAAAAAGAGAACGGGATTTGGGTCCTCGAAACTGGCCAGTAATAAGCCTTTGGCATCGTGGACATTGGAGGGATAAACAATCTTTAATCCGGGGGTATGGAAAAACCACGCCTCTGTGCTTTGGGAGTGATAAGGGCCTGCACCAACACTACCTCCGGTCGGCATCCGTATCACAATGTCGGCCTTTTCGCCCCATCGATAGTGCAATTTTGCTAAATTGTTGACAATTTGATTGAAACCGCAGGAGACAAAGTCCGCAAATTGCATTTCAACCATTGCCTTATGATTTTGCAGGCTCAGTCCCAATCCGACTCCAATAATTGCACTTTCACACAGGGGCGTATTTTTAACCCGATCGTTGCCAAAGTCCGTGACAAAACCTTCCGTAATTTTAAAAACGCCACCGTAATCTGCAATGTCTTGTCCCATTAGAATTAAGTTGGGATGCTTTTGCATTGCCAGCCGGAGACCATCTGAAATGGCATCGACAAATCTTTTCTGATTGCGTTGGCCGCCAGGGGAGGCCTCGGTTGCTTGATATTGGTAGGAAGCGTAAATGTCTTCCAATTCTTCCTGGATGCCGGAAGTGATCTCTGGTTCTTGTGCAGCCATGTGCAAATGTTGTTCGATCTCCTCCGCGATCTCTTTCTTCATGGCTTCCATTTTGGTTTTGGTCAGCACTTTCTTGGATACCAGAAATTTCTCGTAGTTTTCAACGGGATCCCTTTCCGCCCAATAGGCCATTAGGTCCGAAGGTACGTATTTGGTACCGGAGGCCTCTTCGTGTCCTCGACGGCGGAAGGTTTTACATTCCAAAAGATAGGGTCCGGGATTTTTCCGGAGCTGTTCGGATATTTGTTCTACCGTTCTATATACTTCTAAAATATTATTGCCATCGATGGTAGAGGAGGGGATGCCGTATCCAATGCCTTTATCGGCAAGGTTTTCACAGCGGTACTGCTCATTCACCGGAGTAGAGAGGCCATACCCATTGTTCTCGATTACGAAAAGCACCGGCAATTGCCAAACGGCTGCGACGTTCAGTGCTTCATGAAATTCGCCTTCGCTAGTGGCCCCGTCACCGGTAAAGGCAACCGCAATTCTTTGTTCCCCCTTTAGCTTATGTGCCATGCCGACTCCTCCAGCCAATGAAAGTTGCGGTCCGAGATGGGAGATCATCCCAATAATATTGTACTCCTTTGCTCCAAAATGAAAAGATCGGTCCCGACCTTTGGTAAACCCGGCAGCTTTGCCCTGCCACTGGCAAAATAATCGACTCAAAGGGACCTTTCTGGTAGTGAATACCCCCAAATTCCGATGTAGTGTGAAAATAAATTCTTCTGGCTTGAGCGCACTGGTTACGCCAACGGAGATCGCTTCTTGCCCAATTCCGGAAAACCATTTGCTGATTTTGCCTTGCCGAAGTTGCTTCAACATCTTTTCTTCAACCATTCGAGGCTTCAGCAAATCATAGTAAAGCTGAAGCAGAAGTTCTTTGTTCAGCCCTTTTTTATCGAAAGAAATCCCGGGAGCAACGATTGTAGCCATGGCAGCGTAGTTTTACCGCAAATCTAAGTAGAAGTTGTCTAAAAATTTAGGTTTTTCGCTGCGTAGCAGCGCTACAATGTTCAAAAGTCCTTAGAAACTACACTTAGTTGTTGCTCACCTGCTTAAGCAGAAAGAAGGGCAAATTCTGATTGGATGGATGCCGCCAATTGCTTGAATTCTTCCGGTTCGAGCTCTACTCTTGGTTTGGTAAAACTCATATCGGCTACGGACTTGATTGGAATAAGATGAACGTGCGCATGAGGGACCTCCAGGCCCACAACCGACACTCCGATGCGGGCACATGGTACGACGTTTTGGATGGCCTTAGCGACATTTTTTGAGAAAAGCATGATCCCGCTTAAGAGCGAATCTTCCAGGTCAAAAAAATAATCTATCTCTGTTTTGGGAATAACCAGCGTATGACCTTTTGCCAGTGGACGAATGTCGAGAAAGGCCAAAAACTGCTCCGACTCAGCAACTTTGTAACATGGAATTTCGCCCTTGATTATGCGGGTAAAGATACTTGCCATGCTAGACTGAGATGTTGAGGACTTTGAATTCGATGTTTCCTCTCGGCGTCTCCACTGTTGCGATTTCACCAACCGCCTTTCCCAGCAGCCCTTTTCCGATGGGCGAATTGACGGAGATCTTTTTAGCTTTAAGGTCAGACTCTGATTCAGAAACCAGTTTATACGTCAGTTCCTTTTTAGTTTTTACGTTTTTTATTGTTACGTTGGCCAGAATGGTGACCTTAGAGGTATCGATTTGGCTTTCGTCCAGAATCCGGGCGCTGGCCATGACCTTTTCCATTTCATTAAT
>JANQRV010000426.1 GCA_028284395.1 Saprospiraceae bacterium | reverse complement strand
TTTTTGCGCAACCAGAGTTGTTTTGAAGACCAGGCTGTTCCCGATTCCCCTACAAAATCAGCAGTCCCAAAGACTCCGGGACCTTTTTTCCATTGAGCGTCATCAAAGTCGGACGTCGCCCAGTCTGATTCGGGTTGTGATGTCGAATAACGCCACTCGGAAATTTGTTCTTCCGCTGAGGGTATCACCATTACTACTTCTGACTTATCGATGTCTTCTTGATTCTGTTCTCTAAAGTATATCTTGGCAGCTGCATTCAACCATTTATCGGATTGATTAACACTTTTTTTTGCGGCTGTTTCCATGGCCTGAAATAATTCATCTGTTTCGGGAAGTTCGCTTGCCCGAAGCATTGCAGCCAATCTTATGTGTAGGTTATCATCTTGTAAAAGAGACGATTGTACTAGCAATCTACTTCCAGCCTCCGTTTCAGGAATTAGAGCAATCCCCGTTCTCTTTACAGCATCCGACTGACTCGATAGAGCGCCCGTGGCGGCTTCTCTAGCTTCCGAGTTGGCCCCATCAAAGGCACCAAGCCCCTTCAAAGCCCAAAGAGCATGCATTGCACCGGCATTCAAGCCACTTTCATCTTTGCTAGCAAGTTGAATGAGTTTGGGGATTAGATCAGTCCGGTTGTATTCCACAATCAATCGTTGGGCTGTAGTTCTCCAAAACATGTTGTCGCTTTGCAGCCCCTTTATCAACTCTTTGGGTTTGTCTGGGTCGAGTGATTTTATTTCCGGCTTCTTTCCCTTTTCGTGTTTCAAGATGTAGATTCTTCCATGCCTTTTATCGCGGAGTGGGTTTATATGAGCATTTCCCTCACCTTTATCTGCATTCCAAATCTGGTTTTCCATTCCTCTCTTATCGGGATTATGTTGGATCACGGGATTATACCAGTCGGCAATCCATAAATTACCATCGGGGCCTGTCTCCGTATATACAGGAGCGGTCCATGCGTCGGTACTCGCAAAGATATTGCCGCCATCCTCCTCCTGGTATCCTGCGCCGTCAGATACAATTTTGGCAAGATGTACTAGATGTCCAGTGGGTTCATTGACATACATTTGATTTCGGTAGGATTCGGGGTAATTCTCGGCCGTATAAAAATTTGCCCCGGCTGCTGCCGTGTAACCACCTCGTACATCAACCTGTTGCAAAGGAATCGTATCTGGGGAAGAAATCTCGTAGTGCCCTTGTATGAAGTCGGCATTAATGGCCCACGAAGGTCGCTTATTCAAATACTCGTAGTGCCGGAGGGGAATTCCTATGTAGCAACAGTGATTATTGTTTGCGGTAGATCCGAAAATTTCAAAATCTTGCGTAAACCCCAATCCCCAGGTATTGTTGTTGAATTGACCAATCGGCTCAAAATATTGGCCGTCTTGAGTAAATCGATAAATTCCCCGAGTGAATTCGACTGCCTTTCCGTTAAACTCATTTTCAAAGCCTGAATACCCTACGGAACCCCAAATTAAGTTGTCAAGGCCATACTTGAGGTTAGCCGGGCCAGCATGGGTGTCGTAGGTCCCCCAACCATCAAACAGTACGGTGCGTTTATCCATTTTATCGTCACCGTCCGTATCTTGCAAGAACACCATTTCTGGCGCCTGAGCTACAATGATCCCTCCTTTCACAACTACGATTCCTGTGCTTAAATTTTGTTCGGTAGCAAAATCGGTAAATTTATCAGCTTTCCCGTCTCGATTGGTGTCTTCACATATGGTGATGCGATCTCCTCCGACATCATTTTCCAAACCATGTGGATAGTCCATGGATTGGATTACCCATAGTCGGCCTATTTCATCCCACGCAAAGGCAATTGGATTGATAATATCGGGCTCAGATGCATACAATACAGTTTCAAAACCGTCGGGAACTTGGATGTGTTTCTGCGAGTCTTCTGGGCTTAAAGGGTCTTGAACCCTGGGCGCATCTCCCGAATATGTCAAGGATGGAAGTTGATCAACTCTTTCTGTTTTACAGGCTATTATAAGGATGGTCATAGCCATACAGCATAGGAACCTGAGGCGTTGGTTTTTCATACTATGTCGATTTATAAATTTGGGATCTCTATGAACTCTTCCCGCGGTACTCTGAATAGGGCAATTCCCCTGAAACGTCAATGGTACCCTCTTTCCAGCCTGATGACGGAGCTAAGATGGCTAAAAATTCCAAATCACCATCTCCTGCATTAAAGGTACCATGGACTACATTCGGAGCGATGTATACAGAATCGCCCGGTCCCATCATCCGAACTTCATCTTCAACCCATTGTTCGGCAGTACCTTTCAATACGTAGAGAATTTCGTTCATCTCGGGATGCCGGTGAAAATCATGTTGTCCGCCTTTTTCCATGACAATTCTGACCAGATAGGTTTCAGCCTGCTCCGTCAATTCTGCATTGAAATGCCAATAGTGGTCACGGCCAAGGACACGCTCCTTAACAGTATTCTCGGCTCTTACATATTTCCAATATTTGTCCATTCTCTACCTATTTGATGTCTGAAGTTAACTGTTGATCACAATGTCAGGGACTTGAATTTACGCGTCAAATCCGTCAGCGATTGTTCGACTCCCATTCGTTCCAAAGAAGAAGCACCAACAAACCCATGAGCGTCTGTTCTGTCGAGAATTACCCGTACATCCTCCGGAGTATTGATCGGGCCGCCATGTGCCAAAAAGAAGGTTTTCGGATTGGCAATTTTAACTGCATCGATGATCGCTTGAGTTCTTTCGATGGCAGCATCCATTGTACAGGAAGCATCGACTACCCCTATTGAACCTCCTACAGTTGTTCCTACATGTGCAATAATGGCATCTGCTCCAGCGTCTGCCATCTGTCTGGCCTCCTCCGGTTTAGCCACGTAGACAATTGAAAACAAGTCCATTTTGGTAGCTAGACCAACCATTTCCACCTCCTTTTGAAAGCTCATTCCCGTCTCTTCCAATACATTTCTGAAGTGACCATCCACAATAGAGTGAGTAGGAAAATTATTTACCCCGGAAAACCCCATGTCTTTCACTTGTCCCAGAAAATGCCACATTCGGCGGCGGGGATCACTGCCATGTACTCCGCAGATAACCGGAATTTCCTTCACTACGGGCAAAACTTCAAATTCTCCGATTTCCATGGCTACCGCATTGGCGTCACCATAAGCCATCATACCAGCGGTAGAACCGTGTCCAGACATTCGAAATCGGCCGGAATTGTAGATAATGATTAAATCAGCACCGCCCTTCTCAATAAATTTGGCACTGATACCGGTTCCTGCACCTGCAGCAATAATGGCTTTGTTCTGATCCAGGGTAGCCTGCAAGCGGTCCCTGACTTCTTGTTTTGTATATGGGTTTCCTACCCCTGTCCATGGATTTGGCATAATGATTTGGTGTTTGCAAATGAACGATTTTGCTGTAAACAATTTGGAAAAAATTAAAATCTACCTGAGTCAGCCATTCAGCATCTCAAGCAAGATTCGCACTGCTTCACGGGCAAATAATTCATCGTTGATGTGGGCATCAATTTCGAATACCGGAATGGAAGGATCGATCCGCTCCTTGATTGTACTAAAGAGCACCTGATCGACCGACGGTGCATAGAAAACGCCCTCTTCGCTACTGACCTTGGAAATGCCTCGGAGCGGTAACAAGATAGCAACTTCCCCCTTGCTTTTGTTGAGTTTTTGTGCCATCGAATCCCCCAGAGTCCGGTTTTCTGCTTCATTGGTACGCATTAAAGTCACATCTGGCGCCCAACTATACAATTGACGGGATTTATATCGCGTCGGGACGGTATCCAGATGACCATAATTGACCATATCTAAGCATCCGGGAACCACCACTTGTGGAATACCGACCTGAGCAGCGGCCGTAAGCCGATCCGGTCCTGCACTACAAATTCCATCACAAAGATCATCTGCTAGTTCAGTTGTTGTAATATCCAATACAGCATCAAAGAAACCATCCCTGACCAGGGATTCCATTGTTTTCCCTCCAACTCCAACCGCGTGAAAAGCCAGTACCTCATACCCTCGCTCTCTGAGCAAAGACGAACAGATTTCGACACAAGTGGTCGTATTGCCAAACATGCTGACCGCAATCGTACCTACCGAATTTTTCCACTTGGTTACCTTACTTACCAGAGTCATTCCAACAATGGCTCCAGCAGCTTGACGGATGAGGGTTTGACTGATCTTATTGAGTCCCGCCACATCGACAACGGAAGGCATTAAGAGAATGTCCTTTGCCCCGACTTGTCGTGACAGGTCTTTCGTTGCAATCGTGCTTAAGCACAGCTTGGGAATGCCTATCGGGATTGCCTGCATCGCAGAAAGGGCAATGTAAGTACCACCTCCGCCTCCCATTCCAATTGCCGCATCAAACTTTTGTTTTGCCAACAGATCCGCAATTATTTTCGCTGCTCCCTCTCCCATTTTTTCTATGACCACTCCTCGATCCTTGGTCTCACGCAAAGCCTCAATGCTCCAATCCGTTTCTTCAGCTATAGATTCCGCGGTAATCGTTACCGGAAACTGTGCCGAACTGCCCATTACCCCCGTATTGAGTGTGATGACAGCAACGCCCTGTTCTAACAAACAGTCATATAGGTATTGAAAATCTTCTCCTTTGCTATCAAAGCAGCCAAGCATTAGAATGGTCTTAGGTCGAATATCTGATTGCTCTTCATTCATTGGTTGCGCTGCTTTTTCTTAGTTCATAAGAGTACTCTCCCACTACGCTTTATCAGGTAAAACTAAAACCGGAATATCTTTTTCTTTGTAAAGTTTGTTGAATTGTTTCACATCCAGATCGAGCAGTTGCATCATCTCCGTCTTGTATTTGGCCCACTCTTTTGTCAAATCTCCCATGCGGTCCCTGGTTCCTTGACTTACTTCCGGTGAATGATTATCCAAACGGCTGATCAAGCTCATGATTTCCGCATTCAATTTATTAGGGAAATTGATAACATCCTGGAAGGTCTTCTGATCTTTTTGAATAAGATTATCCTCCCAGGCATCTATTTTTTTTACCAGTTCCTGACCTTTTTCAAAAAGGTCTTTCGCACTATCCAATTCTCTAACAGGTTCAATAAGCGCCTTGATCTGCGCTTTCAATTTACGCATTCGGTTAACCGACTCGTGTACCTCGATAGCGGCCCGATGTAAACCCTCCAAAATTTCTTGTTGTTCTTCATAATCAGCCGCCGTTACGTCCATCCTTGGATCTGGATCTACCTGGAATTCACTTTCTACTACCTGGTCTTCCAACTTCAATCGAGCAGTATAGCTCCCGGGCCCGACCCGGCTTCCATTATAGCGTCCTAAGACGAATACCTTTTCGACACCGGGCAAGGTGTTGCGCCTAAAATCCCAATTCATTCGATTCACACCTTTCTTGGAAGAAATAACTTTGGCAGGTGATGGCCCTCCGTCGTACTTCACGTAGTTTTCATCCTTTTGATTCGAATAAGAACGAACTACGTTCCCTTGACTATCAATAATTTCCAGGCGCAACTCCAAAGAATCAATACTTTCCGGGAGATAGTAATCAATGATGACACCAGCAGCAGGGTTCTTCCCTAGGTTGCCGCCACGTCCCGAACCTCCGGCCACCCTAGGGGTGGGTTTGGAATCAAAAACGGTCATTTCTTCGGAAAACTGCCCCATCGACTGTTGAATGGCTCCCAAATCATCTAATATCCAGAAAGCCCGCCCCATTGTAGCTGCTACTAAATCATTATCTCTGAACGTCAGGTCTGTAATGGGACAAACCGGCATATTCAACTGGAATTTTTGCCAATCAGCACCATTATTGAATGAGATATAGATCCCAACTTCAGTGCCGGCGTAGAGCAAACCTGGTTTTTTAAGATCCTCTCTCACTACTCTTACGAAGTCCTCATCGGCAAAGCCTTTTGTAATTTTCTTCCAGGACTTACCGTAATTATCCGTATAATAGACCATTGGCGTGAAATCATTGAACTTGTACTTGGTAGCAACAACATAAGCAGCTGCTGGATTATGAGGAGATACATCAATGCAGTTGATCAAAGCCTCTCCAATTCCACTCGGTGTAACGTTGGCCCAATTTTTACCTCCATCACGTGTTAAGTGGACCAAACCACAATCACTTCCAGCCCATAGAACATTGGCATCGTGTTGAGAGGCCTCCAGGTAGCTAATGGTATTGTAGACCTCTCCGCCGGCACCTTCATTTGTAAAAGGAGCCCCCCCAACATCTTGTTTCGCAACATCATTAGTAGTCAGATCCGGACTGATAACTTCCCAAGAAACGCCTGCATCAGTTGTTTTTAAGACCTTATTTCCCGCATGGAATATCGTATTGTAGTCTTGTGGAGAGGCCACGATCGGGGCATTCCAATTGAAGCGAAATTTCATGTCTTTTGGCGTCCAAGCCAACACTGCTGTTGGATAAGCCATGATGTCTCTGGTTTCATTTGTTTTGTGATCGTACACCGAGATATTGCCCTGGTAACAACCACCGTAAACCATTTCGGGATCGTCGGGATCG
>JANQRV010000425.1 GCA_028284395.1 Saprospiraceae bacterium | reverse complement strand
ATAATTCATCTGCGTTTCGGATGGATACCGACAAAAAATTGGTAGTCCCCGAAGTAAATGCGACGGCAATTGAGTCTTCCGATCGCATCATCGCCAATCCCAATTGTTCCACGATCCAAATGGTGGTCGCCCTAGCTCCACTCCATGAGCAGTACAAGATCAAAAGGTTGGTAATTTCTACCTATCAGTCTTTTACGGGAACGGGTATGAAGGCGGTCAAACAATATGAATTGGAACGCAAGGGGTACGAACCAGATCCGTCCGAAATGGCCTATCCGTATCCAATTTTTCAAAATTGTCTGCCTCATTGTGATATCTTTTTGGAAAATGACTACACCAAAGAAGAAATGAAACTGGTTCATGAAACTCGAAAAATTCTGAACGACCAGCAAATTAATATTACTGCCACCGCCGTACGTGTTCCGGTTGATGGGGGGCATTCGGAGTCGGTCAATATAGAATTTGAAAAACCCTTTGACCTGAAAGAGGTCAAACAGATCTTAGCTCAAACGGAAGGCCTGGAATTGATGGACAATATTGGCGAATCTAAATACCCCATGCCGCTCTACGCTAAAGATAAGGACGAAGTATTTGTCGGCCGGGTCCGACGAGATGAATCCATTCCCAACGGTCTAAACATGTTTATTGTAGCAGACAATCTGCGCAAAGGAGCCGCTACCAATGCCGTTCAGATTGCTGAATACCTGATCAAAAAAGGGTTCTTTGACTAGTTGAGAATCTATATCTCAATCTCAAACTACTTTGATTAACTTTTGCTTTTTGCCAATTATTTTTTTAAATTCTGGAAAAAAGCCAGGAACTGCTTTTGCCTGGATCACAACTAATTGGTTGTAAAACTTGCGGGTATACTATACTATTTCATAAATTTATACCCAGCATAGGGTTGATCTTGAAAAGATATTCCTTGCTGAAAAGATTTTGCACTTGCTTAATTCTTGGGAAAATAGAGTAGGAGCATTCAATATCCATTTTACTCTATTAAACTTACATGTATCACAGACGATTCTATTCTATTCTGCAATGATCGAATTCAATAACCGTAAACACTCGAATTATGAAGACGAAAATAGTACTTTGGGGAACAAATGATCAGGAAGAACGCATCTTATTAGCTCTAGAACTGAGGGCTGAGGACAACAAGGTAAACATCTACACATTTGAAGATAGACTTGTTACAGAAGAGTTCAATCAGAAAATGATGAAAGATTGGAGAGATGGATTGCCCGTTGAATTTCCCGAGGAACATAATGTTTACGAAAGAGAATTGACGATCACAGAGAGTTTGTTGCCAGAAAACCTTAAGGTGGAGCGGGGGGATTTAATCCAAAGAGCACAAACAGAGTGGCATTTCATAGTGCTTTCGGCCAAGTTAAATGCAACATACCAGTCTGAATTAGATGCATTAAGAGATCGGGTCCATAAATTAGAGGCATTCGATTCCAAAGCATGGGACTCTCTGAAACAATTTTGGGCAAAAGTCCAGACACAGGTACGGGAGCGAAATTTGTTCAGAGAGCATGCCGATGCACTTCGTGACAATACCAACGTACTTTTTGCAAAATTAAAAGAGCTCCGTTCTAAACTGGATGATGAATTCAAGAAGCTGTCTCAAGCCAATCACGATGACTTCGTTGGCAAGTTGGAAGAGATTGAAAATAAAATAAAGGAAGGACTCCGGCTTCAACCCATCTTTGATGAGTTGAAGAATCTACAACGGCAGTTCAGAGAGTCTAAACTCACCCGGGAACATCGTTCAAAGGTGTGGCAAAAACTGGACGGTGCGTTCAAAACGGTCAAGGAAAAAAGATTCGGTTCGAAAGGAGACGATCGATCTCCATTGGAAAGAATTCAACGAAGGTACGAAGGACTACTCGCCGCAATCGAGAAAATGGAGCGTTCTATCGGTCGCGACAAAGATGATTTATCCTTTCAGAATAAGAAGATTGAAACTACTGACGGCCAATTGGAAGTCCAAATCCGTCAGGCTAAAATACTGATGATCCAAGAACGCATTCGATCCAAAGAGGAGAAATTAGGCGAGATGCTTCAAACCAAAACGGAGCTGGAAAAACGAATCGAGCAACAGAAGGAGAAAGAGGCGAAGCGGATGGAAAAAGAAAAACTTGCGGAAGCTAAGAAAGCCGCCGAAGCTAAAATTGCTGAAGAAATAAAACAGGCGGAAGCCGCCCGCGAATCTCAGTCCGAAAAACTCTCCAAAGCCGCCGAGGCCATCGGTGCGAATAAGAAATCTCCAGCTGCAGAAGAAGTGGAAGCTGCTCCGCCTAAAGAAGGACTGCTTAGTGCCGCTGCCACCGCAATTGGTGAAGTGATGCAAGATGCGGTCGATACCGTTAAGGCTGTGGCAGAGGTCGTAGGGGATAAAATTGAGGAAGCTGTCGATGAACTGAAGGAGGAAGTGAAAGAATTTACCGGAACAACAGTGGAAGATAAGGAAGAGGAAGTCGAAAAATCGTCGGATTTAAGGGAAAATTCTCCGGATTTGGAAGGAAAATCATCCGATGAAGAAGAATGAGCATAAAAAAATGCAAAAAAATCATCGAAAAAACCTATTTAATATTCACAATTTCAGGGCCAATAGGCCCTTTTTTATTGAGTTTTTCTGTTTTTTTATTGATTTTTTTTTCACAATGCCAGATTTTTGTCTTTGAAAACTGTGTCAGAACCCTGCATATTTGTAACGTGAATGGAAGGAAACGGTAGGAGTTACTGATTAAATGAAATCAGAAAGAGACAATTTTGAATATGTTCATGGGATTATAATTTGTTGGTGGTAGTCGTCCCGTTCATTTGACCGGGACGATAAACACTTTTTCAAATTCAAATCCTGATAAAAATAAAAAGAGGCAATTCGGGAAAATTGCCTCGCGTAATTTGTTCATGGGATTACGTCGTCAATAAGATTACAATTTGTTAAACAATTAGACTAAAACTGTTATTGAATTACGAAGGTATATGAATTAATTGTTATATTCAAAATATTAACAATTTAATTCAGAATAAAGAAACTTGTAATTTTGGATATGTTCATGGGATTATAATTAAGGGTCGTACTTTTGGTACGACTTTTTTTTTGCTTGCCCTCAAAAATAAATTTCTTGTGCCAGTCGGAAAGTATTGGCGTGCGCCTCGATAATGTGTTTTATTCGGGCAGAATATCCACCTCCCATACTTACTGCAATCGGAATCTCATTCTTTCTTGCCAGCTTCAAGGTGATTCGATCGCGGTTCCTACACCCTTCCAGGCTTAAATGCAATCTGCCAAGTTTGTCTGTCTTCAGTACATCGACTCCAGAGAGATAAAAGATGAAATCTGGCCGCACCCGGTCGATCAACATGGGGAGTGTTTCGCGCAGCACTGCCAGATAGGCTTCGTCTTCTGTTCCATCGGGAAGGCCAATGTCTAGATCTGACTTTTCCTTCCTTAAAGGATAGTTCTTTTCGCCATGCATACTAAAGGTGAAAACACGCTGTTCGTTGGCAAAGATCTGCGCCGTACCGTTGCCCTGATGAACATCTAGGTCGATGACCAGTATTTTTTTGGCTAGTGCCCTTGCTAAAAGGTAATTTGCTGCAATCGCGATGTCATTCAACAAACAAAAGCCTTCTCCTTTGTAGCTGAATGAATGATGGGTTCCTCCCGCAATGTTGAGTGAAATGCCATCCTCCAAAGCGAATAGTGCGCATTCGATCGTTCCTTGTGATATGTAACGTCCTCGAAGTACAAGTTCGGAGGAAATCGGAAACCCGATGGCTCGCGCTTCCTTCCGCGTTAATTGTTGAAATTTCAATTTATTCCAATAAGCTTGATCGTGCGTCCAGAGAATAACTTCCTCTGACAACTTTCCCGGAGAGAAAAAGTTTCTTTCTTCTACACTGCCTTCGTACAATAATTGCTCCGGTAGGAGCTCGTACTTTTCCATCGGGAATCGATGTCCTTCTGGCAAATTATACTTGTAAATGGGAGCATAAGCGATTTTGAGCATCGTTTCGTCGAGTTATTTCGCATAAGCCAACATATTTCGGCAATATTGTGGCAACATCTTCGTATTTTTGCGGTCTCAAAATAGATATAAATAATGCAATTGTCAGAACAAGAAATCGTAAGAAGAGAAAATCTAAATAAAATCACCGAATTGGGGTTTGACCCATTTCCAGCGGAGATGACGGAAATTAACTTCAAATCCACCGATTTTAACACGAAGAAATATCAGTTGAATCTAAAAAAGGAATTGACGGCCATTGAGGGGATTGATGAGGCCAAAAGCGATCAACTGTTGGAAGTGTTATTGAAAAATCGATTTCGAGCTCAGGCAATCCTAAAAGATGAAGCAATCGTTGCTGAGTTCAATCTAACCGACGAAGTAGTGATGCCATCTAATGGTCAAACAGCGACTTTGGAAGAATTCTTGGCCTTGGCGCGGGTTGCTGCTCTCGGGGCGTTCCAGGAAGATCAATACGGACCGGTCAAGATTGCGGGCCGCTTCATGGGACAAAGAGGGCCATTTGCTCAACTCCAAGATTCGTCCGGCCGCATTCAGCTTTACATCGGTAAAAATGAACTAGGGACGGCGGATGAGGAAAAGGAACGATACAAAAAGCTGATCAAACTATTGGATATCGGCGACTTCATCCATGTCGAGGGAGAATTGTTTGGGACGGGGACCGGCGAATTATCGATCCACGTTCGCAAGTTTACTTTTTTAGGCAAATCACTACGACCATTACCAGTTGTAAAACGCGATAAAGATGGAAACATCTACGATGCTTTTACCGACCCTGAATTAAGGTACCGACAACGGTACGTCGACCTTACCGTCAATCCGCACATTAAGGAGATTTTCCTGAAAAGAACGAAAATCATCCATTCGATGCGTGGCTACTTTAATGAGCAAGGTTGGTTGGAAGTGGAAACTCCCATTCTTCAACCGATTCATGGAGGTGCGGCAGCCAGACCTTTTGCTACACACCACAACACCTTAGACATGCCCCTTTACCTACGTATTGCCAATGAGCTCTACCTGAAACGATTGATTGTCGGTGGTTTTGATGGAGTCTATGAATTTGGAAAAATGTTCCGCAATGAGGGAATGGACCGCACCCATAATCCCGAATTTACTTCTATGGAGATCTACGTGGCCTATAAAGACTATATCTGGATGATGGAAATGGTGGAAACATGCTTGGAACGAGTGGCCAAAGAGGTCAATGGCTCCGCTAAAGTCCTCTTTGCAGAGCACGAAATTGACTTTACCGGCCCCTATCGGAGACTGTCCATGTATGATTCAATTAAAGAATATACCGGGATCGATATTTCTGGGATGGACGAAGAAGGCTTGCGCAAAGTTTGCAAAGATTTACATGTAGAGGTCGACCCTTCAATGGGTAAAGGAAAGCTTATTGATGAAATATTTGGTGAGAAAGTTGAAGAACACTTAATTCAACCCACTTACATCACGGATTATCCAATTGAGATGACGCCTTTGGCGAAAAAACATCGTAGTAAAGAAGGACTCGTAGAACGTTTCGAGCTATTTGTCAATGGTAAGGAAATTGCCAATGCGTATACGGAGCTAAATGACCCGATCGATCAGAGAGCGCGATTCGAGGAGCAGTTGGCATTGGCGGCCCGGGGAGATGATGAAGCAATGGCCCTGGATGAAGATTTTCTCCGGTCTCTTGAATACGGCATGCCGCCCACTTCGGGACTGGGAATTGGTATTGATCGACTGACCATGTTGTTGACCAACCAATCTTCCATTCAGGAAGTACTGTTTTTCCCTCAGATGAAAGCAGAAACAAAACACGAGTTGGCTAGTCACTAAAACCAAAATCACATATGAGTGCGAACAGAGCGATTTTAACAATCATTATTCTCGGTATAGGGATTTTTGCGGTGCGAGGGTTTATGAAGAGCAAGAAAGAGCAGGTCGCAGAAGAGAAAATAGAAGTAGTGAAAGAAGAAGGCGAAAACGAAGATGGATTGTCGATCAAGATCAATGATGAAGAAGTCAAGATTGATGGACTGAAAGAGGCTTTAGGAGGACTGGAAGAAAGTCTGAAATCTCTGGGGGATGGCAAAGAAGGGGAAATGATAGATTTTCGGGAACTCAAGGCTATGTTACCAGAGAAATTACTGGGGTTAAAAAGAATTTCCAGCAATGGTGAAAAGAGTGGAATTACTGGTTTTATGGTGTCGAAAGCAGAAGCCGTTTATGAGAACGACGATCAAAGATTGGAAATCGAATTAATCGATTTGGGAGGAATGGCATTGGCAAAAGTGGGAATTGCTGCTTGGGCAAATGTTGAAATTGACCGAGAATCAGATGATGGCTATGAAAGGACTTATACAAAAGGAGATGTTCGCTATCACGAGGAATACGATTCTGAAGAAAAGGAAGGTTCCCTTAAGGCGCTTTACAAAGGTCGAATCGTGCTGAGTATTGAGGCAGAAAACTTTTCGGCGAAGGTCTTCGAGAAAGTTTTGAAAAAATTGGATGTTGAAGATCTGAAACTTTAATCGGCACCTGTTCTTCGCTCTAAAATGCGATGGAATTTCAATAGGTGCTCCGGATCCTCTTCATTATAAACGCAAAGAATTAATGTATTCCTTTTCCTCCTATCTAGGGGGAAAAGGATTTTTATTGGGTTGTGTACATAACCATTGTCTTCAAAGAGAAGAATTTGTTTATTCCTGGTGGGTAATTGAAAAAGAGCCAGTTCCGAGGCATTCCTTGGTAATGGAATATTTAAGTATCCTTCCTCCTTCAAAAATTGCTTGATCATTTCAAAGCTGTGCTCCAAACTAGTTCCGGCGAAAATGCTCTTATATTCATATCCATCGCTGATACCATCTAGATAATTGGAACCAGCAGGAGGAAAATCATTGCGTAACGGCATTAATCATAAACTGTTTTTGTGATGTTAAGTTATTAAACAAACTCTTGGTTAAGGTAATGGATCAGCAGAACAAAATTAGAAAGGTGGATGGATTTTTTCTATGAAAGATTTTAAATCTTGTCGATGGTGCTTTATTTTGTATCTCTGGCCCGAATTTTAATCGGACCACGAGGAAAACATGGTTCAATGCGTATTGTCAAAAACACTATATTTCTGCTGCTATTCCTACTGACACAGGCTTGTGATGATCATTCCAGGCAGGAAATGGAAGGAGATGACCAATTAGCTGTAGGTGTAGCGGAGCAGGAAACTATTGTACAAGACTTGCGCAATACCATTCTGTTGGAGGGAGGTTACAGTTCTTCGTCCCAACCGGGACAAGATTGGTTTAACCTATTTGACGATGATCCGGGGTCCGTCTGGCAAACTAAATTAGGTACCGGCCCGGGAGAGCGGATCGGCTTGTCGTTTCTTGGAGAAGGGGTTTGGATCAGCAATCTAATCATGGTTTCACACGGACAGGATGCGGCCGCCATTATCGATGAGGTCAATATTTTTGTCAATGAAGAATTGTACGCATTTGGTCCGGTCAAAGATACTTTCCGCCTCGATACACTGGTGAAACAGTTAAGCATCGAGTTTGCGCGGGCCGGTGAACTCAGCTACAAGAGGTTTGAACTGGAAGGAGAAAAAGTTTCGGTTGGATTTTTTCCACCGGATAAGAATATAGGTATTGAATATTTGATCCTGCAAGATTCTAGTGGAAGAGAGTATAAAACGGTTGCTCCGAAAGTGGTGAAAGGCCGTTTGGCGCCGTCTTCAAACTTAAACCCCTTGGCTCTTTATCATGCCGGTCATTTGTTTGATTACAAGAAGGAATTTGGGTGGGTGGAAGGATCAGAAGGATCGGGTAGCGGTGACAGCATCCTTTTTCAGTTCGATGAACCCCAATGCATTAGTAAAGTGATGATTTGGAATGGCTGGCAAGCCTCGGATCAAAAATTTGAAGAAAACGCCCGGATCAAAACATTGAATTTTAAGCCACTAGAAGATACTTCTCAGGTGTTTTTTCGCCTCAAGGATATTGCGATGCCGAATGGCATTTTAGTGAGACAAAATACTTCTCCAAACTGGATATTGAAAATCATAGATATTTTTCCCGGCAAAGTAACGAGAGATCTTGTCATCAGTGAATTGCTTTTTTTTGATTGTGAAGAGCAGCCCTTCATTGTCAATAGCGGCCTGACAAAACAATTTCAGAATGAAATTCTTAGTCAGGTTGAGGGAAGTCCCATCAATGATATCTTGGATACGTACATATTTAACGACATCAATTCGGATCCCGATAATCAATACACACAAAAATCCATAATCCTGCATTCGGATGGTTCCTTTTGTGCTTCTTCAAAGAAGTATCTGACCCAGGTTGACGTTACTTCGGAGGCACTGATTGACGGTCATTGGGGCATTTTGGAAGTAAATGAAGAATTGGCTCGACTGAAATTACTAGGGCGTTGGCAAAGTAAAAACACTTTAGATCATGAATTGTCAGACCGCGTATTCGAAGAAGAACTCATTATCAAGAAGGGACAAATCGAAGGTCATCAATTTCTGGGGCGTTACTACACTGAGTAGGCTACTGAAGCATCCAATACAGGGTGATGGCATAAAATGGAATAGAGAAGATAAAACCATCAAAACGATCCAGAAACCCGCCATGTCCGGGCAAAATACTACCGGAATCTTTTATTGCTAAGCTCCTTTTGAGCATCGATTCAACCAAGTCGCCAAGATTCCCAAAGGTCACGGTAACGGTGGTTAGCAAGATCCATTGATAGAGATTCAGATCGGGAATGAATATCGAAAGTATGGCCGCCAACATGATAGCAACCAAGATCCCTCCCAATAATCCTTCCCAGGTCTTAGCGGGTGAAATTCGTTGAAATAATGGGTTTTTACCGTGCCTTTTTCCCACGAAATACGCGCCGGTATCATTCAGCCAAACAATTAGTAATAAACTGATTATGAATCGAGACGCGTATTGCCCTTCCTCAAATGCGATAAAAGGCAAAAATGCCATGGGGAAACCAATGTATACCATGCCGGTCAGGATGGTACCAATGTTTTCGAATGGCTTCGGAGATTCACCGAAAAGTTCAAAAATGAAGATCATCAATAAAATCGGCAAGATCAGTAGATTGATTTCGAAACCGTACGTGTGAAAATCGATTAATCTCAATTCGGAAATGGCACTAATCAGGAATGGCAGGGTACCCGCCAGAACTCCAATTATCAACCGTATCTGATCCCTTTTCTTTTCGTGAGGTAGTAGCATTCCGAGAAACTCTCGCAAGCAAAAGACATCGATTACAAGAAACAATAACAGAAACGTATAGCCGCCACCAAAAACTCCGGCAAGCATGGCTATGACGAAGACCGTACCAGTGGAAACTCTTTGTTGTAAATTGCTGGGAGCTTTTAGTTCTTTCTCGCTCGTATCTTTCATTGCTTTCTTTTCATGTTAAACCATCTGATGAAGATGATCGATAAACCTTGTTTGTCGATTGCAGAAAATAGCCGGAGATAATCAATAAGAGAGTCGAAAGTATGACTACCGGCCAGTAGTCGATGATGGATTTTGAAGGCGTGAGGGCATCGGCGTTGTCTTCATTGAAGTACGTAATCAACAATTGAAGGCCGTTAATCAGCATATGAGCGATGATCGGAATCCATAAATTCCGGGTCCAATAGAATAGATAACCTAAGCCTGCCCCTAAAATTAATCTTGGTAAGAAGCCCTCGAACTGCAAGTGAAAAGCACTAAAAAAGAGGGCGCTCAACCAGATGGCCATCCACCCTTTAGAGAAAAATCGCGATAATCGATCTTGTACGATGCCTCTAAAAACCAATTCTTCCCCAATTGCCGGAATGATAGCAATAACCACAATATTGAACACCAACTCTGATGTTGAGTTCATAACAAGCATAGATTGCAATGTCTCGCCAGCAGATTCTTCCATCGAAGTTGCCCAAGCGGGTAGGGGAAGTTGTTGATTTAACCAATAAGAAAACTGAGCAAGTGGGAAGGTAAGAATAATGAAAAGTCCACCTAAATACGCGGTGCTTAGTTTGGGCGCTGAAGTCAAACGAAGCGTAGCGGCCCACCAGGATCGATTCAAGATCCAAACCGTTAGAATGGCCGGAAAAGTAAAGGTAAACAAATGACTGATCAGGTTGATCCAGCGAAAGTAATTGCGTTCTTGGACAGTTTCGAGAACACTGCCGGCCAGGAGCTCTTGAATACTTTGTCCACTTACCAATCCAGACAAGTATACGAGGCCACCACCCAACAGGTTTCCCATGATCATCAGCATCACCAGAAAAATGAAGTAAGAGTACGGAGGAATCGATTTTTCTAACAATTCACTATGGTACCTGGGTACAGAGTCTGAAATACTCATCGAATGTAAAATTTATGTAAACAAAAGTAAAGAACTAGAATCGTTCATAAAATTAATTTGCATTTTTTCGCCCCCGAACTTCCCACCCGGAGCAGGAAATCAAAAATTGGAAAGCTGAACTTTTTATTGTTAGTAGAATGTTGGAATGTTTGTAAAAGTTTTCAAACTTTCGGCCTCAATTATCAAGCCCTAATTTAATTGCTATGACCAGACTAAGTGTAAACATTAATAAAGTTGCCTTGTTGAGGAATTCAAGGGGAAGCAATTTGCCCAACTTAATAAAGGTTGCCAGGGACTGTGAATCATTTGGTGCTGAAGGCATTACCGTTCATCCGCGTCCGGATGAGCGACACGTAAGATACGCCGACATCGCTCCATTGAGATCCATTTGTACCACCGAATTCAATATCGAGGGTTACCCAAACGAAAAATTCCTGAATCTTGTTTTGGCGAATCCACCGGTTCAATGCACTTTGGTACCAGATGACCCCGATCAACTCACCTCCGATCACGGTTGGGACACCATTACTCATGAGAGTTTTCTTTCCTCAACCATTTCTCGTCTACAAGCTGCCGGTATCAGAGTATCAATTTTTATGGACCCGGTAGATCGGCTAATTGAAGGAGCAAAGAGGGTAGGGGCTGACCGGATCGAATTTTATACCGGTCCTTACGCAGAACAATATAAGGAAAACCGCGAACAGGCCTGTGCCCCTTATATCGCAGCTGCCCACCTGGCCAATGGTCTGGGCTTAGGTATCAATGCCGGACACGATCTCAATCTGGAAAATTTGAGTTATTTTAAGAATAACATTCCCCGCTTGTTAGAGGTTTCAATTGGACATGCACTGATCAGTGATGCATTGTATTTTGGATTGAAAAATACCATTCAAATGTATCTCCGGCAATTACAATAGAAGGATTTATGTTCTTGTCGGCTACCTGACAGTTTTTATTTGGTCTTGGCCAGAAATGGCAAATTATTGGTCTAGAAAACGGGGAATAATGTTAACAAATTTAAGATTTCGAAGCAGCGAAAGCTAGATTTTTTTCGTAAAGTGAATAGGTTTATTAATTTTGCATCTAAAGGCGCCTTTACCAGGTCAAGGAAATAGTCCCACTCAATCTCAATGATATCAGTTTAAAAATCAGCTCAATTATCAAGTGTAATATCTTTCCCTGAAGACCAGTTTCCTCTGTGTCCCCCAAGAAAGGTGGCCATACAGGATGTAGTCAAACCCATGAACACTTAAAGTGATGTGATGAATGAAAATTCGTTAAGTTTATGTTAAATTCTACAAAAGAATTACTTTTGTAGGATCAAGCAAATTCTATACTAGTTCTGATTGGTTGCAAATTGGTAAAACCACCCAGAATTATGTATTAGAATTTTACTAAATAAAATTGGATTGGTATGAAAAAACTCTCACTAGTTTTTTTGCTAGTCGTCTTTGCTATTGGCTCTACTATAGCACAGAGGACAGTTAAGGGTACTGTTACCGACGACACAGGTGAAGCTTTGATCGGGGCAAGCGTCCTGGTTAAAGGAACCTCCTCGGGTACAGTAACCGACATCGACGGGACCTACTCGGTCGATGTTCCTGATGGTAGTACCACTCTCATTTTCAGTTACACGGGCTTCTCAACTCAGGAGGTTGAGCTTGGAGCGTCAGATGTTGTAGACGTCATTTTGTCCACTGGTGTAGAACTGAATGAGGTAGTGGTAACGAGTTTAGGTATCAAACGGGATAAAAAAGCCCTGGGTTACGGGGTTGCTACCGTTGGTGACGACGCTCTAAAAAACCGTCAGGAGGCCGATGTTGCCCGCTTGCTGCGTGGAAAAGCAACGGGGGTAGACATCACTCAGACTTCAGGTTTGGCTGGTTCTGGAACAAATGTTGTTATTCGGGGTTATTCTTCGATTACCGGTGATAACCAGCCATTGTTTGTAATCGATGGTATTCCTTTTAACACTTCTACCAACAGTGCCAACGGTTTTGGTGCTGGTGGAGCAACTTCCTCTTCTCGTTTTCTGGATTTGGATCCAAACAACATCGAAGAAGTTTCCATCCTGAAAGGATTGAGTGCGACCGTACTTTATGGAGAAGCGGGGCGTAATGGTGTAATTCTGATTACCACCAAAAATGGCTCTGCAGCTGAAAATCTCAATAAGAAAACTGAGATCAGTGTGACACAATCGGTCTCCCGTACCGAGATTGCAAACCTTCCTGACTATCAGAATACCTATGGAAATGGATTCAGTGGTGGTTTTGGTTGGTTTTTCTCCAATTGGGGAGCTGCTTTTAATGACTTGAACCCTGCTACCTATGGTTCTGATTACAAAGGTGAAAAGAATGGACAGGTCATCATTACTCACCCACTGGATCAAACTCAGTATCATGATGATGTTCCTCAATTCATCGGTGCTGAATACTTGTATCAGCCCTATGAAAGTGTTGAGGACTTCTTTGCTGATCCGGGGCTTACGACCAACACATCTGTATCTTTAGAAAGTAAATTGGGCAATAATGCCTCGATGAGTGCGACTTATTCTTATTTGTCTGATGAAGGGTTTACGCCCGATTTAGATGAAATGAGAGGCGGTGGACCAAGTAACTTCCTCGAGAAACACAACTTTGGTTTGGGTGCACAAGCTACACTCCAAAATGGAGTTAAAATCAAAGGATCTTTCAATTATGTAGATTCTGAACGTCGTTCTCCGATTACCGGCCAGGCGTTTGGCGGTGATGGAAACGGTGTATTTGCCGCTCTGTTGTTTACTCCTCGTTCGATGGATCTGATGAACCTTCCTTATCAGAGTCCTATCGACGGTTCTAATATCTATTACCGTCGTGGCTCTGCAATTCAGAATCCGCTATGGATTCTCAATAACGGTGCCGAGAACGAAAGAATCCAACGTTTCTTTAGTACTACGGAAATTAGCTATGAATTGACGCCATGGTTGACAGCTCTGTATCGTTTGGGTGTTGACCAATACTCACAGAAGAATCAGAGAACCCTGAACAGAGGTGGTGCACAGATACCGGATGGATTGTTCACAACCACCAATACCACGAACCGGATTACGGACCAACTGTTGAACTTGTTGTACAACGCCACGCTGAGCGATGACTTGACCTTAGATGGTGTAATTGGTTTAAATCTACGTAGGGAAGTGGGTGAAGGTTTTGTCTCCTTTAGCTCCAACCAGTTTGTATACGGGCTGTTTACTCACAACAACTTCATTGATCACAATGTATTCTCCGGAAGACGGGAAGAAAATACCCTCGGTGCATTTGCTACTGCTACGCTTGGTTTCCGCAGCTTCTTGTATTTGAACTTGCAAGCACGGAATGACTGGACTTCTACTTTGGAAGAGGCCAATCGCTCGGTATTGTATCCTTCTGCTAGTCTTTCTTTCGTCCCCACGGATGCGATTGCTGGATTACAGAACAACAATTTCCTGAATTACTTGAAATTGCGGGTCGGTTTTGGTACTTCTGCAGGATATCCTAATCCTTACCAAACGAGAAACATATTGAATACTGCTACGAACCAATTTGTTAGCGGTGGTGGTACCATATTGAATACCAACTCCGTATCCGATCGTTTGGGTAACCCGAACTTGACTCGAGAATTGCACCAGGAATTGGAAGGAGGAGTTGAAGCAAGATTTTTGCAGAATCGGGTAGGTATTGATCTTTCATTATATGACAGAACTTCTTCCGATTTGATCATCGACTTGGACCTGGATCCGGCTACGGGCTTTACCAATACTACTGTTAACGCAGCAGAGGTGACCAACAAAGGTGTTGAGTTTGCTTTGAACCTGACTCCGATTGCCGGCGACTTCCAGTGGGATATTACCTTGAACTACACGAGGAATATTAGTGAAGTAACTAAAATTGCGGATGGCATCGATCAAATCCAGATTTCTACGGATGAAAGTTTGACCGGAGAGGTAGCGAATATTACCGGTACTGCCGGATTCTCCGGCGGCTTGGGTAACTACGCCATCGTTGGTCAACCATACGGTGTTATGCAGGGGTCTTCATTCCAGAGAGACGACAACGGTGTATTGAAAGTAGACGGACAGGGCAACTACGTTGCTGATTCCGGTATTGGTATCATCGGTGATCCGAACCCGAACTACCAGGCGAACTGGATCAACAACTTCTCTTACAAAGGATTCTCTTTTGGTTTCCAATGGCAATACATTGACGGTGGTAGCGTATTCTCTTCTACTGTACAGGCACTGTTGGCACGGGGTAACACCGTGGATACCGACGTCGACCGTTTTGTACCGGTGATCATGCCTGGTGTGAAGAGTTCTGATGGATCCGTCAACGATATTCAGGCTTATATTGGTGATACTTTCTTCCGTGCCTACTTCTTTGCTAACGAAGGTGGGGTATTCGATGGTACTGTTATCCGTTTGAGAGAGGTTTCATTGGCCTATGTGTTGCCACAGAAGCTGCTTGAAAAAACACCATTCGGTAGAATCGGTATTACCCTTTCCGGTGAAAACTTGTGGTACAATGCTCCAAACTTCCCTAAGGGAATCAACTTTGACCCGGAAGTTTTGAGTTTGGGTGTTGGTAACGGTCGTGGTTTCGACTTCCGTACCGCTCCTACTGCCAAGAAGTATGGTATCACTGTAAATGCAACTTTCTAATTGAGAATCGTGCTGAGTTAAAACAGCGAAAGAAAGTTGTAATTATTAATTTGAAATTTTATAAATATGAAATTTATAAAAAATGGGCTCTTGATAGCACTTGTTATCGGTTTCTGTGCTTGCGACAGTACAGATTTGGATCTGCAGGTTGACCCGAATAACATTGCGCCGGAGCAAGCAAGTGTAAATGACCTTTACAATAATATTCAATTAAATTTCAGAAGTGTTCTTAACGCCGCTTACCGACCTGCTGGGGAAATGGCAAGAATGTTCCACCTGGGAGGAAACTTCACCTATGAAGCAGTAACCGGTCCTACAGAATTTTCTTTTCTGTGGCAATTGGTTTACTCCAGAATGTTGCCGGATATCGAAGCGCTTCTTCCACTTGCCGAGGAGCGGGGATTGGACATTCACGCAGGAAGTTCTAAAGTGATGCAAGCTTATTCCATGATGTTATTGGTTGACCTCATGGGCAATGTGCCTCTAAGTCAGGCAGGGCAGGGAACGGATGTAATCAGCCCTACTTCAGATCCTGGTGAAAGTGTTTATGCTATGGCCAATACTTTGTTGGATGAGGCTATTGCACAGATGAGTGGTACTTCTGCTCCTAGCCCAGGTGCTGATCTGCACTACAATGGCGATGCTGCAAAGTGGGTAACTGCTGCTAAAACACTTAAGCTGAGATCAGCAATGACTACGCGCCTGATCGATCCATCGGGAGCCGCTTCTACGGTAAATTCCATCATTTCCGGTGGCGATTTCATCGATGAAGCCTCTGAAGATTTCCAATTCAACTACGGAAATCAACGGACTAATCCAAACTCCCGCCACCCACTCTATACCAATCATTATGAGATTGGAGATGGCGATTACTTGTCCAATTACTACATGTGGTTGTTGAGAGCAGATAAGGTGGACGCTGATGGCCTTATCCAGGTCGACCCACGGATTCGTTACTATTTTTATCGGAAGGTCGACGATGCTGTCAATCAGGATGCAACCACCTTCTCTTGTCATTTTTCAACATTACCCGACCAGTCCAATCAGCCGGATCACTACGCTAAAATCGATCCCAGACTGCCATACTGTATAGCCTGGGAAGATGGATATTCCGGTAGGGATCACCTGAATGGAGAAGGTATTCCACCAGATGGACCGATTCGTACTTCTTACGGTTTGTATCCTGCCGGTGGTCAATTTGACTGGGACGAATTCCAGGACACCCGTAAAGCTGGTACTACCGGTGGTTTGGGTCAAGGTATTTGGCCGATCATGTTGTCTTCTTACGTCGATTTCTTGAGAGCTGAAGCAGCTTTGACCGTTGGTACTGGAGAAGATGCACGCGCTCTTCTTGAAAGTGGTATCCGCAAATCAATTGACAAAGTAGTGGGTTTTGAGAGCTTGGTTTCTGCTACCATGTCCAAGGCAGTTACCCTCAAAGATGGTAGTGCAGGTACGGTGAAAGAACTATTCGGTACGAGCGATGAAGATATTGAGAGCTATGTGGCTTTTGTACTGGCACAATACGATGCGGGTGATGCCGATACAAAACTGGATATTGTCATCAAGGAATACTTCATTGCCCTATGGGGGAATGGCCTTGAGGCTTACAATATGTGGAGAAGAACGGGTAAGCCTAACAACATGGCGCCAGGATTGGAACCTGCTACTGGAGAATTTGCACGGTCATTCTTCTTGCCGGATGTACACGTAAACCGTAATGCCAATGCAAATCAGAAGTCAATTACTGACCGGGTATTTTGGGACGACGGATCCGTTGATCTTTACTAGTCCTGATTTGTAGTAGTTTTTATTACCTAAAATTGTAAGCAATATGACTTTAAATAAAATATTTTCTGCGTTTGGCGTGCTGCTCATGCTATTGCTGGCTAATTCCTGCGCAGATGAGGATCTCAAGCCTATCATCACCTTCGATGATGCTGGGAAAGGAGCCTATCCAAGGCGTATCACGGAAACTGACAAGTTGATCAACCTGTTCGATGTGGCAGGATCTAATTACGAGTATACGATTGAGTTCGTTGATTTGGAGCAGGGTAATCTTGTTGCCGAATACGTTCTCGACCTGGTATACGAAGACAACAACCCAGACAACGGAGACAACTCTACTGGACCAATTCAATTCAGATCCTGGAGTGCCGGGGATTTCGAAACCAATGCCGACGGCTTTAAAGGGCTGAGTAATATCCGAATTACCGGACCTGAAGCCATTGCTGCTGCTGGTCTTTCGGAAGATCAAGTTTTGGCCGGAGATGAATTCCAGTTTCAAGGTAGAGTAATCACTACGGATGGTGCCGTATTTACGGCATCTAATTCTTCTGCTGCGGTAAACGGATCTGCTTTCCGTGGGCATTTTAACTTTACTTTGCCCGCTGGTTGCCCATCTAGTCTGGACGGAACCTATAACTATTCAACGACAGATGTATGGTGTGCTGCTGCTGCAGGACAGACCTACACCGGTACCGTGGATCTTATCGGACTGGGTGGCGGAGAATACTATTTCAGTGATTGGTCTTTTGGAGCTTATACACCTTGCTACGGAATCACTTTAGGTAGCTCGGACGGTGTGAAAGTAAAAGAGATCTGCGCGGTGGTTTCTTTCAGTGGATTTGTAAGTGAATTTGGCGACACATTCACATTTGAACATGAACTGAATGGAGCGGACTGGAAAATTACCTGGAGCAATGACTTCGGTGAGGCAGGTGTTTCTGTGATCACCAATCCGAGTGGAGATTGGCCCTTCACCATTAAATAAGATTTTGCCTTTGGGCAAGAAAATAGGGAAGTTAATAACTTGACTTCTTCTTAAATTAAGCTGGAAAGCCATATTCGGATCTGATTCGAATATGGCTTTCTTTTTTCTTTTAGAGTTAGAGCATTAGCAAATTCCCCGGTTCATATTTGCCGCGTTGGAAGGTGGGGGAGTGATTGATCTTGTTATTGAATCAGAAGGATTACCACAACTTCCTATCCATTGAAAAGCCTGGCCTATACATATTCAGGGAATTGTTAAATCGATGGTCACAATTCTCCTGAGAGACTCAAATGAAGAATATGTAGTGGTTGGGAAGGAATCATGATATTTAAGTTGCAGGCAAATAGGCATGCCTATTCAACAATGTATTTCTTAGTGGCAATACCAATCTGTCCATTTTCGCCTTGAGCCATTACTTCAATTAAGAAGACACCCCGGTCGTCCGTATGATGAAACTGAATGTCAGTAGTTCCGTCTGCTTTCGTTTTTTGATCAGGGGACCAAAAAAGGGTGGATTGAAAATTCGGTCTCTTTATTTCGGCACTACTGGTTTTGGGAACGTAGGGAACAAAATCGGTGATGGGCTGTAGTCCGGATACTTCAAAAAGGTCCTCCTGGTCATTTCTGGGAATCTCAAAAATCGGATTGACCGTGGTTATTCTTACTACTCCGCTGGAGCCCATGACATTAAACTGGCGCCGGAGGTTTTCCGGGATATAGAATAGGTCGATCGATTCTACATTTCCCAGGTTAATGTTCCCTGCAAAGTTGGCATCCCGGGTAGCCTTGCCGTCTACGATGAAAAGTGGACTACCTTTAAGTTTGGCTTGGACTGTGATTCTGGCTGTTGGATTGGACATCGTAGCTACATACTTGCCTTTTACTTTTTTTAGTTGGAGTGGAGTGATTAGTTCATTGAAGAAACTACCGACATCTTCAAATTTTACGTATTCCTTTGTCAAGTAAGTAAAATCCGGCTTAAGTTGTTGAATCTCATCCACAAATTCTTCGGTGGAATACTGGGGTTTAAGACTTTCGTAGTATTGAGAAAGCTTCTTCCTTTGTCGGCTCAATTCCAGGTATTCCTTGATCGATTCATTGATCACCAAACTCTTGTTAGTCGGGCCGTGTTCGTTATCATTGTCCATCTTTATCCTGATTTCCGGCTCTTCCTTGTAATACCCCATGAATTGCAGGGTTTGATGAGCGTAAAAGTCCGGCAGATCCAACGTGAAAAAACCCTCTTCGTTGGTTTTAGCGTAATGGATCTTATTCTGCTTGCTGGCGTAGGCCCCCAACACATTAGCTTTAATAGGATTGTTCAGTGTATCCATCAGCTGACCTTTTACGTAAATTTTTCCTTGCAGCGACTGTAATGAGGCTTCGGAAAGTGATTGACCGACACCAATGGTTTGATAGTCAGCAATCACATCGGCAGGATAGTGAATGACGGAAACCGAAATATTGGATTTGACTAATTTATTACCTGCATCGCGGATGCTCACGGAAGCTGTTATCAAATCTCTCACGGAATACTCTTCCCGGTCGAGGCCGATGCGGACGCTTAGGTCACCGGCAACTTCCGACAGCTTTCCCGCAACAGTTGCCCCCTCTATGTCTTTCGCATTTCTGATTTCTTGCAAATCATTGTAAATGGGGATTTCGATCTCTGCTAGGATCAATTCTTTTTGCTGATCTTTTGGGGCTGCCTTGAAAACCAGATGATAAATTCCGGAACCCAGAGAATAGGGGATTTTGATGTGCCCATCCAGATAAGTATTCCCCAAAGACTTATGAAAAAATCGATCCTCTACTTTACCGGAAGCCGCAATCAACAAACCTTTAACGGCAATATCCTGCTTATCCAAAACCTGGGGGAGATACAACTTATACCAAATGACATCGCCGCTGATGTAAAAAGGCTTGTCCAGGTGAATGACACATTGATTATCAGGGGGTGCGGTACTGGCCAACGACAACGAGGATAAAGCGATACAGAACAGGCCGGCGATCATCATAGAATAGTATTTCTTCATGGTAACACTCTGATTTAAGGATTCGGCGAATGAATCGTGTTTTAGAACTCCCAGAAACTGGGTTTAACGGTTGTACTTCCATCTTCATCAAGGCAGTTGCAACAAATGGCTAGAGGGCAGCCTCCTCCGGGAGGTGGGGGGAGGTCGGGAGGGCAAAGGTTGCCTGGGTTTCCCGCAAGCTCGCTGGGCACGTAGAGGCGCATTGTGTCGTGTTGGGTCACATAGAAATAGCCGAAGGCTTCATCGGATGGATCACTGATATTGTTAAAATTACTTTTGATTTTTCCGGCTGGTGATTCAAACATATTTCCGTCTCGCGAGAGGATATCGCTCACCTGGCTCCAATATTCATAAGCGCCCGGGCTCAAGGATTCCTGGACGACCTGAATGTAGGCACCTTCGGCGAATTTATGATCCACCCGGGCGTCGAGTACTCTGAAGTTAGAAAGACTCGCATCGCGGATATCGGATCCGTTGAATGTGATGATGGAGGAAACATCGGGATTCTCAGTTACATAGCACACTTTGGATTCTCCATTAAAGGCCGTGGGTACATCGGTGATTTTATAAGTTCTGAAGACGGTCCATTTCATGGCGCTCCTATTATCCTGACCCGCCACAGAAAGATCGGTATCCACGGAAAATCGCAGGAAATCTTCAAGCTTTCTCTCGGAATCATCGATCCTAATCTCCTGCTGGATAAAATCAGCGTTGACCTCCTTTACCTTCGGGACTTCCAAAAGCGGCTCCCATTCCGATTCGTAACTGCGGCCGTCAAAGGTAGATACATCGATTTTGTAAGACTTTCCCAATTCTACGGACAATAAGGGGTTTCCTGCCGGAAATTCTCCATAGTACGTCCCATTGCTGATTTTGTCAAGTTCGACGTTGGATCCCGACTCATCACTAAGCACCACGCTTCTTACATTGACTCGTTTGAGGCCGTCGGGTGTAAAATCAAACAAACGGGTTACCGTGATCAATGCTTTTGAAGGAGAGCCCAATACTAAGGAACCCTGAATCACGATGGCCTGTTCGGTGCCTTTGGGTACCTGCAGGTCGATCTGGTCCAAGCAGCTGGTTAAGGCAAATGCCAAAAGACCCAAACTTATTCCTACAAGAGCGAATAAGTTCTTATTTGATTGATACATTCTTTTCAATTTAAAGCGCTTCAAAATTAAAGGTAATGGAGGGGAAGATGCTTCCTAGGATGGCCAATTTGTTTGCTTGCGCACCCTGAAAGGCAGCCTGCGTGAAAAACACGGAAAAAGCATTCCTGCGGCCATAGACGTTGTAGAGTGAAATGGTCCAACTCGTTTGAAACTTTTTATCTCTCTTATATCCTTTCCCGAGTGTGTAGGCGATGTCCAACCGATGGTAATCAGGAATCCTGAGTTGATTGCGGTTCGCGTACAAAGGAATGACCAAACCATTGTTGGCTAGGTAGTTCCCGACCGGAGGAGTCGTTGGCCGACCGCTACCGTAAATAAAATTGATCGTCAGGGTATTGCGCCGGTTCGGTTGGTAATTGAATACCAGCGAAAGGTCATGTGGTTTGTCAAAATTACTTGGATACCAATCGTCATCGTTGATGCCGGCAATCAGTCTTTCGGATCGGGAAAGGGTGTAATTAAGAGAACCATTCAGGACTCCGGTCTTTTTCTTGATCGAAAACTCCAAACCGTAAGTCCGTCCTTCGCCGCTGAGTAATTCCGTTTCCAGGTGATCATTAACCGTCAATTCGGCAAAATCCTTGTAGTCAAACAGCTGGTCAATGAAGCGGGTATAGACTTCGGAGCTCATTTCCCAATTGTTTTCGTTGAAGTTACGGAAATAACCGATCGAAAGGTTGTGCGATTTATTCGGTTCGATGTAATTCGTACTCAATTGCCATTGACTGACCGGCGTAGGCGAATCGGAGTTAAAAATTTGGTTGATGTATTGGACCGTGCGACTGTAACCCGCCTTCACCGAAGAGTTGCCGCTGATGCGGTAACGCAGCGAAAGTCTGGGTTCGAGGTTGAAATAAGATGCAATCGATTCGCCGTCGCCGTATTCAGTAGTACCGATTATTTCTCTAAACAGCGGGTTTTCCGGGTCCTCGTATTCATAAACACTATTGGGACCCAAAAATTGAAAATAACTAAGACGTAAGCCGCCGGATACCAAAAAAGCATCTGACAGATTGTATTCCATATTAAGGAATGCCGCTGCCTCTAAACCCTTTTCATCTTCTATCTGGTTGGGCGGAATACTTGATTCATCACCAAAGGGTGCCACTGTCCCCGGTTCAACTGTATATAGGATTCCCGAGAGTCCGGCATCCAATTTGAGAAGGGTCGTTGGCGAGAAGGTCAATTGCTCTTTGAGCTTGATGTAGTTGACGTTGTTATCCAACTGAGAAGCGTTGACTCCCCCAAAGTCAAACCTCGTACTTTCATATTGTACATAAGAAGCCGAAAAGTTAGAATAGAGACTCTCATTAAAAATGGATTTGAGAATGATTTGTCCTAGATAGGTAGAATAGTCAAATCCAAACTCTTCATTGAAAGCGAATTCATCCTGAGAACCGTAGCCAGATAAGATCAACGTATTTTTTTCACCGAGCTTGGCCGATATACGAAGATTGGCGTCATAGAAGAAAGCCGAACTACGTTGGACTTCGATGTTCCTTACCAAATTCAAAATCCAATCGGCATAGGAAGCCCGAAAACCTCCAATAAATGAAACATTTTCTTTGACAATGGGCCCTTCAAGGCTGATCCGACTGGTAACCGGCCCGACCCCGCCCTTGATCTTAAACTCGTCGTAGTTGCCGTCCTTCATCTTCACATCCATTACCGAGGCAAGGCGACCGCCAAATTGAGCGGGCATATTGGCTTTATACAACTCGACGTTCTCCAACAAGTCGGTGTTGAAGTAGCTGTAAAAACCCAGTGCGTGCGAAGAACTAAGCAAAATCCCTTCGTCCTGTAATACTAGGTTTTGATCTACATCACCACCTCGTACATTGAAGCCAGTTGCCCCTTCTCCCACCGTGCTGACACCCGCATTGAGCAAAAGGCTTTTTACCACGTCTGCTTCCCCCAAAAAGGAAGGCGTTTTCTTGATGCTCTCTACATCCAGCTTTGCGACGCCGATCTGTACGCTTTCCACACTTTCATCCGCTTTTTGGGCACTAACGGTGACTTCTTCAAGATTGATCGCCCCTTTTTCCATTTTTAATTTCAGTTCCCCATCACTCAATACCCGCACCGAGGTATTCAATTCGAGAAAGCCCACGTATGAAATTTGGAGGTAGTGAACACCAGCTGGAATTTCAAATTCGAAACGTCCATCTATATCGGTTGTGCTTCCTACATTCAGGTTTTGCCATTGAACGGAAGCACCAATTATCGGATCGTTCGTGGTTGCATCCCGGACAATCCCGCTGATCTTGGCCTTTCCGGTGGTGGAGAGCTCATCGATATTCCCTATTTCCAGCTGCTGTTTTTCTTCGGTTTCTGTAGTAGCAGCTTCCCTAGCGTCATAGTAGGCGATGGAAAAAGCTTCGGTTGATATCCTTTTGGGTACCAGGACCAAGGCATATCGATCATAGCTCATGAACCCGAGTGTAGTGCCGGAGAGGATTTTATTCAAAGCCTCATCCAATGGTGTTTCCTGAAAGGAAAAAGAGAATCTACGGCCGCTTAGGTCTTCCTCCTTATAATAGACCTTGTAGTCCGTGGTTTGATCAATCTTGTCTAAGATACTTTTGATGGTGGCGTTTTCGAAATTTGCCGTGATATTGGGGAAGGTATTTTCTTGGGCACTAATGGCGCTAGATATACCAAGTGAGACTATTACAAAGCTTGTAATAACAGCGAGTGCATTCAATTTTTTCATTAGATATAGATCTAATTTAGTGAGTTTTTTCAACGTACCTGAACCCTTTTACCCACTACTTCCCACTTGAAGCAACGTGGCAAATGGTTTCAGCGGTTGTAAAAATAGAAAGGTTATCTAGATGTTCGAATAATTTTAAGATAGTTTTATCGGGTTGCTACCAAATAACTGCCATTTTGTAGGTCGGCTTACGATTCAAAAGTGATTTGATAGGAATGGTTGGTTTTGGGGGTAGGACTTTTATCTTTTTTAGGGATGTATTCGTATTGATACTGCGTAGCAAATGGCAGTTCCGGAGGTGGCGGAAGTCGAAAATGGATTTGTATTTTTTTATGGAATTTTACCTTAACTCTATTGCGTCGGGTGACCGTAAATTTAAGTAGATTGACGAGGCGCAGCGCTTCTGTATCGCATTCGGCGCTGATGCCGGAAATAACCTTGGCCTGGATCACCGTACCGTTGTGATCAACAGTATATCTGATATGAACAGTACCCTCGATCCGATTTTCGAGAGCCTGTGCTGGATACCGGAGGTTATTTTTTACAAAGGCTTTAATACCTCTTGCTCCACCTTTGAAAAAGGGTTTATTGATGAAATGTTTATCTTTTTTTTCTGCCATATTTTCACGGTTGGAAAGATTCGATTGTTAAGCTTGATTATGAAACTATTTTTGGCTAAATTTCCTTCAGCACTTTAGTTACTTTAGATGGCATTGCACAAATCTCGATATGAAAGAAAGGGCCTTTATCCAATATTTACAATTCGAAAAAAGGTTTTCTGTCAATACTATAAAGGCATACGAAAATGACTTGAATCAGTTTCTTCGGTTCCTGTTCATAACGTACGAGATCGAAGATGCGAGACAAATTGCCCATTTTCACATACGTTCTTGGATGGTGTCCCTCTTAGGAGATGGCATTACTACCCGATCGATCAATCGAAAATTATCCACCTTAAAAACCTATTTCCATTTCTTACTGCGACAAAAGCTCATTGATGTGAACCCGATGCAAAAGATTGTGAGCCCCAAGAATGGGAAGAAGTTGCCGCATTATGTAAGTGAAAATGGAATAAATGTGGTGTTAAATGAAAGAAATTTCGGTGCGGACTTTGTGGGGATAAGGGATTATACGATTCTTCAGGTGCTGTATCAGACCGGAATGCGACGCAGCGAATTAATTGGACTAAAGGAGAGAGATTTTCTTTGGCAAAAGAGGCTGATCAAGGTATTGGGCAAAGGCAATAAAGAACGTTTGATTCCTTTTGCGGCGCAGCTGGAAGAGAAAATTCACAAATACCTCGAAATCAAAAAAGATACATTTCCGGAAACAACTGGCGGCACAGTATTTGTTACGGAGAAGGGAAAACCCATATATCCAAAATTGGTTTACAACATCGTTCACAGATACCTCTCTCTTTTGCCCACCGCCGACCAGCGTAGTCCGCACGTGTTGCGGCATACCTTTGCCACTCATTTGTTAGATAACGGAGCAGACCTGAATGCAACCAAGTCAATTCTAGGGCATTCCAGTCTGGCCGCTACGCAGATCTATACGCATAATTCGGTCGAGCGTCTTAAAAAAATCTATGACCAGGCACACCCTAAAGCCAAAGACGTATCAAAGTAGATTCCTTTTTCTATATAATATAATTCTTATGAAAGTACATACGGAAGCCGTTCACTTTAAGGCAGATGCCAAACTACTCGACTTTATTCAAAAGAAATTGGATAAGATGGATCGTTTTTTTGACCAAATTATTGAAGCTCGGGTTGTGCTTAAATTGGAAAATAGCGGGCAGGTAAAAGACAAAATAGCTGAAGTGAAATTGAAGGTGCCGGGAGAACTCCTGATTGCTAAAGGGACTAGTAAGAAATTCGAATCGGCGATCGATGAAGTACTTCCGATTTTAAAAAGAAAACTCATCAAATACAAAGAACAATTATGACCTCGTGAACTTTTTTCGAGAAGACTTGGTTAGCAGTCTGGGAGGGTAGTAAATGAGGTCTTTTTCTCACCCACAGATTTAGGCGTAAAAAAATCTAACTACATTTTTTATTTAGTTAAAAAGTTATATCTTTGCAATCGCTTTGCCGGAAGACGTGATTTACGTGTATTGCGGTGATTGCATAGAAAGGATGCAATTCATTGGAAAACATCCTGAAAGGCCAGCATAGCTCAGTTGGCCAGAGCAGCTGATTTGTAATCAGCGGGTCGGGGGTTCGAATCCCTCTGCTGGCTCCAAATTATAGAGGATTTTAAGAAGTTAACATCCTTATTTTGAAACGAAGATCTTTTCTGGGGGCGCGCCGGAGTGGGAGAGCCGGGCCAGACTGTAAATCTGGTGACTCTGTCTGAATAGGTTCGAATCCTATCGCCCCCACACCATTCGTTATGGGCAACTGTACGAAGGTTGGTTCGAAAGGACCGAAAGTGCTTGAAATAAAGAAATACCGCCATCTTAATTGAAAAGGCCGGTTTATCGCCGGTTCTCTCCGATTTCGGGAAGCGGACAAAGTGCGGGCGTAGCTCAGTTGGTAGAGCATCAGCCTTCCAAGCTGAGGGTCGCGGGTTCGAGTCTCGTCGCCCGCTCTAATATTTTCTTCATTCGTTGCTTCATTGAACTCCTTATCTTGAGGCAAACCAAGCCAATGTAGCTCAGGGGTAGAGCACTTCCATGGTAAGGAAGGGGTCGGGGGTTCAAATCCCTTCATTGGCTCCATATTATTTAGAGTAATATTTTTAGTTAATCAAATTATAGATAAAAAAAAACACCGATGGCTAAGGATACTTTTGAGAGGAATAAACCTCACCTCAACATTGGAACAATTGGGCACGTGGATCACGGTAAAACTACTTTGACTGCTGCCATTACTTACGTATTATCGAAAGATGGTCTAGCGGAGCAGAAAGATTATGATTCAATCGATGCAGCTCCTGAGGAAAAAGAAAGAGGTATTACGATCAATACGGCCCACGTAGAGTATGAGACGGCTAACCGTCACTATGCGCACGTTGACTGTCCTGGCCACGCGGATTATGTGAAAAACATGGTTACTGGTGCGGCCCAGATGGACGGCGCAATTCTCGTTGTTGCAGCCACTGATGGCCCAATGCCTCAAACTCGTGAACACATCCTTTTGGCTCGCCAGGTTGGTGTACCTAAGATTGTTGTTTTCATGAATAAAGTGGATCTGGTAGACGACGAAGAGATGTTGGAATTGGTAGAGATGGAAGTTAGAGAACTGTTGGATCAGTATGAATTTGACGGTGATAATGCTGCTGTCATTGCAGGTTCTGCCCTGAAGGCATTAGAAGATGATGCCGATGCGGTTGCTAAGATTCAAGAATTGATGGCAAACGTTGATGAGCAGATTCCAGAACCAACTCGTTTGGTTGACAAAGATTTCTTGATGCCGATTGAAGATGTATTTTCCATCACTGGTCGTGGAACAGTTGCTACTGGTCGTATCGAACGTGGTGTGATCAATGTCGGTGATGCTGTTGAGATCGTAGGTATGATGAAAGAAGGTGAGAAACCTTTGACTTCTACTGTGACTGGAGTTGAAATGTTCCGTAAACTTCTAGATCGCGGTGAAGCAGGTGATAATGCAGGTATTCTTCTCCGTGGTATCGGTAAGGAAGATATCAAGCGTGGAATGGTAATCTGTAAGCCAGGGACAGTAAAGCCTCACAAAGAATTCAAATGTGAAGTCTACGTCCTTAGTAAAGACGAAGGTGGTCGTCACACACCATTCTTTAATGGATACAGACCTCAATTTTACTTCCGTACGACTGACGTTACCGGAGATGTAAATCTTCCTGATGGAGTCGAAATGGTAATGCCTGGTGACAATGTATCGCTACACGTAAAATTGATCAACCCTGTTGCAATGGACAAAGGACTTCGTTTTGCGATTCGCGAGGGTGGCCGTACGGTAGGTGCCGGTCAGGTTACTGAAATCATCGACTAAGAAGAGTAATTGTATCAGTGCCATAGCAGGTATTGGTATGAATACTATACTTAATGATAAAATAGACGAAAATTAAGCATCTCAGTGAGGTGCTTAATTTTTCGGCTATAAGCCACACACGGGCATAGCTCAACTGGTAGAGCGTCGGTCTCCAAAACCGAAGGCTGTGGGTTCAAGTCCTACTGCCCGTGCTAAGAATCAATAACTAATTAAGGCGTAAGATGGAAAGTATTAGGTTGTATATCAAGGAGAGTTACAATGAATTGATCAACAAGGTTACCTGGCCTACACTTCCAAATTTACAGAACACAACGGTGGTGGTAGTGGTTGCATCAATCATTTTGTCCTTAATTATTTTCGTAATGGATTTGGTTTCCAAGAGGTTGTTGGATCTGATCTATCCCTGATCTTCGAAAAGAATCAATTCAAATAAATGTCTGAAGATAAAAAGTGGTACTCTTTAAGGGTTATCAGTGGAAAGGAAAGAAAAATCAAAGAGCGGATTGAATTGGAAGTTCAGCGTTCTGGTTGGGAAGATATTGTTACCCAAGTTTTAGTACCTACAGAAAAAGTGTATAAGATTCGGAATGGAAAAAAAGTTATTTCAGAGCGAAATATCCTTCCAGGTTACATCTTATTAGAAGCACTTTCTGCGAAATTTTCAGGGGAAATGGTCCAGTCCATCGCAAATATCCCTAACGTAATCAACTTTTTAGGAGGAAATAATCCCGAGCCGATGCGGGCTAGTGAAGCCAATCGTATGCTTGGCAAAGTAGATGAATCTCAAGATGCCGGGGAATCCTTAATTGAACCTTTCATCGTTGGCGAAACCGTCAAGATTGTAGATGGCCCTTTCAGCGAGTTCGTAGGGGATATTCAGGAAGTGAACGAGGAGAAAAAGAAATTGAAAGTAATCGTAAAGATTTTTGGACGAGGTACCGAGGTAGAGTTGAACTTTATGCAGGTGGAAAAGCAATCTTAATACCATTTATTGATATTTATTAATTGCCATAATTTTTGTTCCCATCCGGGAAGCTTCCCAAATGTTTTGGCGCCATTGTAATTGTATAAAATAATAAAGAAATGGCTAAGGTAATTGAAGGATATGTAAAACTGCAAGTGCGAGGTGGCCAGGCAAATCCAGCTCCTCCGGTAGGACCGGCACTGGGTGCAAAAGGTCTCAATATCATGGAGTTTTGCAAACGATTTAATGCAAGAACCCAGGATATGCAAGGGAAGGTCGTTCCTGTGGTTATTACCGTCTTCAAGGACAAATCTTTTGAATTTGTCATTAAGACATCTCCAGCGGCGGTACAGTTGATGGAAGCAGCTAAGATCAAAAAAGGCTCTCCTGAATCCAATCGTAATAAGGTTGGTTCGGTCACTTGGGATCAAATCAAGGTGATTGCAGACGATAAAATGTCAGATCTGAATGCATTTACTTCTGAATCCGCTATGAAGATGATTGCCGGTACCGCCAGAAGTATGGGTCTAAATGTGACCGGTACTGCTCCTTGGGCTGCAGAAGGAGCAAGCGAAAACTAATTTTATTTATCTGGAAGGGAGTTCCGGTAGATATATTCCGGAACGCTATTACCTCAAATTGTTTATAATATGTCTAAGAAAGCTGGAAAGAAAAGAGCGGCAGTCAATAGCAAGGTAGACAGTACTAAGCAGTACACGCTTCAGGAAGCAATGGCATTGGTCAAAGATGTCAATACTGCTAAGTTTGATGCCTCCGTTGATGTCCACATTCGTCTGGGAATCGATCCCAGAAAAGCAGATCAGGCCCTCCGAGGCACAGTCTCATTACCGCACGGTACGGGTAAAACCAAACGGGTTTTAGTTTTTTGTACACCTGATAAGGAAGAGGAAGCCAAAGCGGCTGGTGCCGACTACGTCGGATTGGACGACCTCATTCAAAAGGTACAGGGTGGATGGACTGATGTAGATGTAGTGGTAGCAATGCCTCAGGTCATGGCTAAAGTAGGTAAGATTGGCCGGATTCTCGGGCCTCGTGGTTTGATGCCGAATCCCAAGACCGGTACTGTTACCATGAATGTCGGTGCTGCTGTGTCGGAAGTAAAGAAAGGAAAGATTTCTTTTAGAGCCGATAAGTTTGGAATTGTGCACAACTCTGTGGGACGGGTATCTTTCGGTGCCGAAAAATTGGTAGATAATGCCAATGAACTCATCAGTACTTTAGTCAAGATGAAGCCTTCCACTGCGAAAGGGACTTATATGAAGTCGTTGACGATTGCTAGTACGATGAGCCCGGGGATTAAGGTGGACACGAAATCTCTTTCTTAAACCATTGCAAAAGCATTAACAAATGACTAGAGCGGAAAAGACAGCGGCCATTGAAGTATTGAAAGAAAAATTTGGAAATAATAATTTCTTCTACTTGACGGATGCTTCTACATTGACCGTAGAACAAGTAAATGACTTCAGGAGGAAGTGCTTTGAGAAAGACGTAGAAATGAAGGTAGTCAAGAATACCTTGGCGATCAAAGCATTGGAATCAGCTCCTGATGAAAAAGGTTATGAACCTCTTAAGCAGGCGTTGAAAGGACCTACTGCAATTCTCTTCGCAGCAACGGCAAACGTTCCTGCAAAATTGCTGAAAGAATTCAGAGAAAACCATGAACGCCCATTGCTTAAAGCGGCTTACATAGACAGTGATGTTTATCTGGGAGATGATCAGATTGACGTTTTGTCTGAATTAAAATCGAAGGAAGACTTGATCGGCGACGTTATTTTGTTGCTACAGTCTCCTGCGAAAAACGTTGTCGCTTCTCTTCAGTCCGGAGGTCAAACCATTTCCGGCTTGCTGAAGGCCTTGTCCGAAAGGGGAGAAGGTTGAAGATGATTGATAGCGTGTATAAGTTTTAAACAAAATTTTGGCTTCCAAGTAACGCACGATATATTATTTATCGTATTTCAAAAAAAGTTTTAAAATGGCAGATCTTAAAGAATTTGCAGAACAGTTGGTAAACCTAACTGTTAAAGAAGTAAACGAGTTAGCAGATATTTTGAAGAATGACTATGGCATTGAGCCTGCTGCTGCTGCTGTTGCTGTTGCTGGTCCTGCCGGCGGAGGTGGCGGAGAAGCTGCTGCTGCTGAGAAAACAGAATTCGATGTGATCTTGAATTCTGCTGGTGCAGCTAAGCTAAAAGTAGTAAAAGAGGTGAAGACCCTTTTGGGAATTGGCCTGAAAGATGCTAAAGATCTGGTAGACAATGCTCCAGGTCCAATCAAGGAAGGTGCTTCAAAAGAAGACGCAGAAAAACTGAAAGATGCACTAGTAGCAGTTGGTGCTGAAGTAGAACTGAAATAACTTAATTATCTGTATTTTACTTACTTTGTTGTTAGTATAATTGTTTAAGGCTTAGCTAGTTATGGAATGTAACTGGCTAAGCCTATCGTCGTCTTAGAAAGTTTTTCTTAGGTTCTATAAACAAACTACTTGGAGAAAGCTCCAAGTCGATCAATATCAAATATAATTTACGCATGACAGCAAACGGTAACGTAATGACCGCTGAAGAAAGACGGGTAAGTTTCGGCAAGATCAGACTGGCTACCGAATATCCGGACTTTCTTGAAATTCAACTTAAATCCTTTAAGGAATTTTTTCAACTTGAAACCACTCCGGAAAATCGTATCAATGAAGGGCTGTATAAGGTTTTCCAGGAGAATTTCCCCATTACTGATGCTAGGAATATTTTCGTCCTAGAGTTTTTAGATTACTTCATCGATCCACCCAGATATACCATCGAAGAATGTATGCAGCGGGGATTGACCTACAGTGTACCACTTAAAGCTAAATTACGACTATCTTGTAACGACGAAGAACACGTCGACTTTCAGACCATTGTTCAGGATGTATTTTTGGGCAATATACCTTATATGACCCCAAAGGGTACCTTTGTGATCAATGGTGCTGAACGAGTCATCGTTTCTCAATTGCATCGTTCTCCTGGGGTATTTTTCGGACAGAGTTTTCACCCGAACGGAACCAAAATCTATTCGGCTAGGGTGATTCCTTTCAAGGGCGCTTGGATGGAATTTGCCACTGATATCAATACTGTCATGTATGCCTACATCGACCGTAAAAAGAAGTTTCCCGTAACTACTTTGCTACGTGCGATTGGATACGATACGGATAAAGCAATTCTAAGCATTTTTAACCTGGCCGATGAGATCCCCGCAACCAGAGATGATCTGGAAAATGCGGTAGGGCGGAAGTTAGCTGCCCGTGTGCTTAGAAGTTGGACAGAGGACTTCGTGGATGAGGATACTGGGGAAGTGGTGACCATCGAGCGGAATGAGATCATCCTCGAACGTGATATTGTACTCGATAACGAGAACATTGAGCTGATCATTGAAGCCGATACGAAGACGATTATTCTCCAAAAAGAAGACATCGAAGACGATTATTCAATCATCTATAACACCCTGCAGAAAGATCCCTCCAGTTCTGAAATGGAGGCGGTTCAATACATCTATCGACAGTTGAGAGGTGCAGACCCACCGGATGAAGAAACTGCTCGCGGTATCATCGACAAATTGTTCTTTTCCGATAAGCGTTACAACCTCGGTGAAGTTGGTCGTTATAAAATCAACCGGAAGTTAGGCCTGGATACAGATCGCGAACTGTTGGTCTTAACCAAGGAAGACATCATTGAGATTGTGAAATATCTGGTACAACTCATCAACCAGAATGCCGATATTGATGACATCGACCACTTGAGTAACCGCCGGATCAGAACGGTCGGAGAGCAGCTTTATGGCCAATTTGGAGTAGGTTTGGCCCGGATGGCTCGTACCATTAGAGAAAGAATGAATGTAAGAGACAATGAAGTCTTTACACCAATTGACCTGATCAATGCACGGACACTTTCCTCTGTGATCAATTCATTCTTTGGTACCAGCCAGTTATCACAGTTCCTCGACCAGACCAACCCACTTTCGGAAATTACCCATAAGCGGAGAATTTCCGCACTCGGTCCGGGTGGTCTTTCGAGAGAAAGAGCCGGGTTTGAGGTAAGGGACGTTCACTATTCTCACTATGGTCGCCTTTGTACGATCGAGACTCCTGAAGGACCGAATATCGGTCTGATTACCAGTTTATGCGTACATGCCAAGGTGAACAAGATGGGATTCCTCGAAACTCCTTACCGAAAGGTGACCGACGGAATCGTCGACTATGAAAATGACGCCGTTTACCTTTCTGCCGAGGGTGAGGACAATAAGAAAGTAGCACAAGCGAATGCTGCAGTCGATAATAAAGGAAACTTCCTTTCTGAGCGGATCAAATGTAGAGAGCACGGTGATTTCCCTGTTCTTACACCGGAAGAAATTGAGTTCATGGATGTTGCACCGAACCAAATTGTCGGTGTTTCTGCTTCCTTGATTCCATTTCTGGAAAATGATGACGCCAACCGTGCCCTTATGGGCTCTAACATGCAGCGTCAGGCGGTCCCTCTTTTACGTCCGCGTTCCCCAATCGTCGGAACCGGTATCGAAGGTAAGGTGGCGCGGGATTCTCGGATGTTGATCAATGCGGAAGGCGACGGAGTAGTGGAATATGTGGATGCCAACGAGATCATCATACGTTATGACCGGTCAGAAGAAGAACAGTTGGTATCCTTCGAGGATAACAGAAAGACTTACAAACTGATTAAATTCAGAAGAACCAACCAGGGGACGTGTACCAACTTGAAGCCAATTGTCCGCAAAGGCGACCGAGTTCATAAGGGAATGATCCTTTGTGATGGTTATGCCACAGAGCAGGGCGAACTGGCACTTGGACAAAACCTCAAGGTGGCATTTATGCCTTGGAAAGGATACAATTTTGAGGATGCAATTGTTCTTTCTGAAAATGTCGTTCGAAATGACATTTTCACTTCTTTGCACATCGAACACTTCGAATTGGATGTACGGGATACCAAGTTGGGAGAAGAAGAATTGACCAATGATATTCCAAACGTCAGTGAGGAAGCGACGAAAGACCTCGATGAGAATGGGATCATTCGGATCGGTGCCTGGGTAAAAGAAGGGGACATCCTGATTGGTAAAATTACTCCTAAAGGAGAATCTGATCCGACTCCGGAAGAAAAATTGCTCCGGGCTATTTTCGGTGATAAGGCGGGTGATGTAAAAGACGCGTCTCTGAAAGCTCCCCCCTCTGCGAAGGGCATTATCATCGATAAGCAATTGTTCGCCAGAGCTAAAAAGGATAAGATCCAGAAATCACAAGAGAAGGATTTGCTGTCTAAATTGGAAGATCAGCATAAGATCGCGATCAACGAATTAAAGACCATCCTGATCGATAAACTTCTGGTCTTGGTGAAGAACAAAGTTTCTCAGGGCGTCAGAAGCATTTACAACGAACAATTGATCGGTAAAGGAACAAAATTCGGACAAGAATTGATGCGCGACATCGATTTTGCGACCGTTGATTACAGTAACTGGACCGACGATGAAAATACCAACAGTCTCGTTGCCAAATTGCTGCACAACTACAGCATCAAATACAATGAAGAAGTTGGTCGCTATAAGCGCGAAAAATTCAACATCAGTATCGGGGATGAGCTTCCTGCAGGAGTATTGAAATTGGCGAAAGTATACATGGCCAAGAAGCGTAAGCTAAAAGTGGGAGATAAGTTGGCGGGACGTCACGGAAACAAAGGGATCGTGTCCAGAATCGTTCGATTGGAGGATATGCCATTCTTGGAAGATGGAACACCGGTCGACATCGTGCTAAACCCCCTTGGGGTACCATCCCGGATGAACCTAGGCCAGATCTTTGAAACGGTACTTGGATGGGCGGGCGAAAGACTTGGGTTGAAGTTCGGTACGCCGATCTTCGACGGAGCCAGCCTCGATGAAATTGACAATTACATCAAGGAAGCTGGGCTTCCCTCACTGGGTCAGACCTACTTAAGTGACGGCGAAACAGGAGATCGTTTCCACCAGCAGGCAACGGTTGGAGTCATCTACATGTTGAAACTATCACATATGGTAGACGACAAGATGCACGCTCGTTCGATTGGACCATACTCACTCATTACACAACAACCGTTGGGTGGTAAAGCCCAATTTGGTGGACAACGTTTCGGAGAAATGGAGGTATGGGCTTTGGAGGCCTTCGGAGCATCCAGCATTCTCCAAGAATTGCTCACCATCAAATCCGATGACATTAATGGTCGAGCCAAAGCTTATGAGGCCATCGTTAAAGGAGATAATCTACCTGAACCGGGTATTCCTGAATCCTTCAACGTTTTGGTACATGAATTGCGAGGATTGGCGCTTGATGTTAAATTCGATTAGATCTTACCAGACTCAAACTGGTTAGATCGGATCAATTGAAAATCTCAATAATTAAAAACTGCATATCATATGCCTTTTAAAAAGAGAAATCAAATTCAAAGACCAAATTTCGATAGTATCACCATCAGCTTGTCCTCTCCGGATGAGATCCTGGAGCGATCTTACGGTGAGGTTTTGAAGCCTGAGACGATCAACTATCGGTCCTACAAACCGGAGCGTGATGGTTTGTTTTGCGAACGGATCTTTGGACCGGTTAAGGATTATGAGTGCTACTGTGGTAAATATAAGCGGATCAGATATAAGGGTATCGTCTGTGACCGGTGCGGTGTAGAAGTGACCGAAAAGAAGGTGCGTCGCGAACGAATGGGGCATATCAAGTTGGTGGTTCCTGTTGTACATATTTGGTTTTTTAAGTCTCTGCCCAATAAAATTGGTTACCTGTTGGGGCTTTCTTCCAAGAAGTTAGAATCCATTATTTACTACGAACGGTACGTCGTTATCCAGGCTGGTGAGAAAGAAAATGAAGGGATCAATAAAATGGATCTCCTTACTGAAGAAGAGTACCTTGAAATCATGGACTCCCTTCCACCGGAAAATCAATCCTTGGAAGAGAGCGATCCCAATAAATTCATCGCAAAAATGGGGGCCGAAGCTGTTCGAGACCTTTTGATGCGCTTGCAATTGGATCAACTATCGTATGATTTGCGTCACCAGGCAGCTAATGAAACTTCTCAGCAAAGAAAATCTGAGGCGCTGAAGAGGTTGAGAGTTGTCGAGGCGTTTCGCGACGGATTGTCCCGTATTGAAAATCGCCCGGAATGGGCTATCATTCAGTATTTGCCAGTTGTACCACCGGAGTTGCGTCCCTTGGTGCCACTAGATGGTGGGCGATTTGCCAGTTCGGACCTAAATGACCTTTATCGTCGGGTTATCATTCGGAACAACCGTCTGAAAAGATTGCTTGAAATCAAAGCACCGGAGGTGATCCTCAGGAATGAAAAGAGAATGTTGCAGGAGGCGGTCGATTCTCTTTTCGATAACTCCAGGAAGTCGAATGCGGTAAAAGCAGAAGGTGGACGCGCATTGAAATCCCTCAGTGATATCCTCAAGGGTAAACAAGGACGTTTCCGTCAAAACTTGCTGGGGAAACGGGTTGATTATTCCGGTCGTTCGGTGATCGTTGTAGGGCCAACTCTTAAGCTACATGAATGCGGTATTCCTAAGGGAATGGCGGCGGAGCTTTTTAAGCCCTTTATCATTCGTAAGCTCATCGAAAGGGGCGTAGTAAAAACGGTAAAATCTGCCAAAAAATTAGTGGATCGGAAAGACCCCGTGATTTGGGAGATCTTGGAAAACATACTCAAAGGACACCCCGTGCTCCTCAACCGGGCACCAACGCTTCACCGACTTTCGATCCAGGCCTTCCAGCCCAGATTGGTTGAAGGTAAAGCCATTCAACTTCACCCGTTGGTCTGTGGTGCTTTCAACGCGGATTTCGACGGTGACCAGATGGCTGTACACGTACCTTTAAGTCAGGCAGCGATCCTGGAGGCACAGGTGTTGATGTTGGCTTCTCACAATATGCTCAACCCGCAGAACGGTTCCCCGATCACCCTGCCTTCGCAGGATATGGTATTGGGACTTTACTACATCACGAAAGAACGCCGTTCTGAAGGAGACATTAAGGTAAAGGGAGAAGGAAGAACGTTCTATTCTCCGGAAGAGGTCATCATTGCCTTCAACGAAGGCCAGTTGGATCTTCATGCGGCGATCAAAGTAAGAGCATACACTGAAGATGAAGAAGGCAATTGGGGCAATCAAATCCTTGAAACAACCACTGGGCGGGTCCTTTTCAATGAAAGAGTCCCTGAAAATGTACCATTTATCAATACGCTTTTGACCAAGAAAAACCTGAAGAAGGTAATTGGAGGGGTCATTGAGCGGACGAACTTCAATGTTGCTGCAGATTTCTTGGATGACATTAAGCAGATGGGTTTCTACTGGTCATTCAAAGGTGGATTGTCCTTTAACCTTGGTGACTTGATCACTCCCTCGGTAAAAGCAGAGACCCTCAAACAGGCTAGTGAAGAAGTGGATGAAGTTTGGGAGAATTACAATATGGGGCTGATCACAAACAATGAGCGTTACAACCAGATCATCGATAAATGGACTTATGCCGATAACCACATCACAAAAGTTTTGATGCAGGAATTATCTGCTCACAAACAGGGTTTCAATTCCGTTTACATGATGCTGCACTCTGGTGCTCGGGGGTCCGAACGGCAGATTAAGCAGTTGTGTGGTCTTCGGGGACTGATGGCGAAACCGAGAAAATCCGGAGATACCGGTGGAGCGGTGATTGAAAACCCAATTTTGGCAAACTTCGTTCAGGGTCTGTCCGTATTGGAGTATTTTATCTCCACACACGGTGCCCGGAAAGGTTTGGCAGATACGGCCCTGAAAACGGCAGATGCTGGTTACTTGACACGTCGTCTGGTGGATGTGGCGCAAGACGTTGTGGTTATGGAAGAGGATTGCAACACCCTAAGAGGTATCGAAACGACTGCGTTGAAAGACAACGAAAAAGTAATTGAGAATCTATCTTCCAGGATCGCTGGGCGATACTCATTACACGATATCTATCACCCTGTAACGGAGGAGCCGATTCTGAAATCCGGAGAATACATCGATGAAAGAATTGCGGTACAGATTGAAGAAGCCGGTATTGAGTCCGTTACCATTCGTTCGGTACTGACTTGCGAAACAGTTCGCGGTGTTTGCAATAAATGCTACGGCAAGAATCTTGCTACTGGTAGGATTGCTGAAATGGGTGATGCGATTGGTATCATTGCTGCTCAGTCGATCGGTGAACCAGGTACGCAGTTGACACTTCGTACATTCCACGTTGGTGGTATTGCGGATGTTTCCAAGACAGAATCCGAATTGGTGTCCAAATTTGATGGTGTCTTGGAGTTCGATGGTGTTCGTACCACTATTCAAAAAGACGAACAAGGTATCGATCAAAATATCGTATTATCTCGGACGGGTGAAATTCGTATTAAGGATATTGAAACTGGTAAACTTTACGTGTCTCAGCACATTCCTTACGGTGCTACACTGTTTGTGAAAGACAAGCAGAAAGTGGCGAAAGGAGATCGGATTTGCGAATGGGATCCATTCAACGCCGTGATCATCTCCGAATTCGGTGGTGTAGCTCAGTTCGAGTCGATCGAGGAAGGTGTGACTTTCCGACTGGAGCGTGATGATCAAACCGGACACTCCGAGAAAGTAATTGTGGAATCCAAGAATAAGCGTAAGATCCCGACGATTCGGATTGTCGACTCTTCCGGACAAGACCTCCGGAGTTATAACCTACCGGTTGGCTCTTACATATCCATTGAAGATGGCGCTACGGTTCTACCAGGCCAGAAGATCGTTAAGATTCCACGCAAACTTGGTAAGATTCAGGATATCACCGGTGGTCTACCTCGGGTGACCGAACTTTTTGAAGCGCGTAAACCTTCGAATCCGGCAGTGGTTTCGGAAATTGATGGTGTCGTGTCCTTCGGTAAGATTAAACGTGGTAATCGTGAGGTTATCGTTACTGCAAAAGATGAGCAGAAGCGGAAATACCTGATCGGGCTTTCTAAACATATCCTTGTACAGGAAGGAGACTTCGTTCGAGCAGGCACAGCTCTCTCGGATGGTTCCATCGCACCAAGAGATATCTTGAAGATTAAAGGGCCTTTCGCCGTACAGTCTTATTTGGTGAATGGTATTCAGGAAGTATATCGTTCGCAGGGTATCGGAATCAATGACAAACACATTGAGGTCATTGTTCGACAAATGATGAGACGGGTTCAAATAGAAGACTCCGGAGATACCAGCTTTTTGGAAGGAGAAGCTGCTGAAAAGCATGAGTTTTTGCAGCAAAATGACTGGATTTTCGATAAGAAAGTTATTGAAGAAAGTGGCGATTCTAATCGCTTGAAGCCAGGTCAGTTGGTAACTTTGCGTCAAATTAGGGAGGAAAACTCTTTCCTCAAGCGAAATGACCGCGAAATTGTCAAGTACCGCGATGCGATTGCTGCTACTTCTAGTCCACTTCTTCAAGGAATCACAAAATCTTCCTTGGGGACCTACAGTTGGATTTCTGCGGCCTCATTCCAGGAAACAACTAAAGTGTTGAGTACAGCTGCCATTGCCGCTAAGAGAGACTTCTTAAACGGTCTGAAGGAGAACGTGATCGTTGGTAAGAAGATTCCTGCTGGTACGGGCTTGAAGAAGTACCAGAACTTATTCGTGAATACGAAGGAAGCTCAGGATGCTTATGAGTCGCGGATGATGGAGTACGAAGACATCGAAGACTAATACCTACTTGTATATAGCGCAAATAAAAGCCTCGTTGATTGTTCAACGGGGCTTTTAAGTTTTACTTATTGTCTTATCTTGAATCGCTGATCTTACAATTTTTCTAAATCTCCAACTATGGTCGCAGCGTCTTTATTCAAATCATGAAGAAAGCCATTGACGATTGCGTAGTGGAGCGTACCGTCTTTTTCTAAAAATAGGGAAGGGTTTTGCCCGGGAGCGATCGAGATATTCGGTTGCTCTTCCTTGCCGAGAAATCTAAAGGGCAATTGATCGGTTAATGCGGTGGTCGGTGTTTTTTTGATTTTGAAATAACCGTATCCCTGCCTTAACAGTGCGATTGGATCTAGTCCCTTAAATTGACGAACCGATGCCAGTGTTTTGGGATAAAGCTTAGCGGGGATGATTTGGAAGCCCTCAGCATCTAATTCAGCATGTCCCGAAAATGTATGCAAATCCCCGATGTCTCTAATGGCACTTCGGAAGAAAAAGTCATTATGGCCAACAAAATCGGTTTCATATTGGCGAAAGGCAATGTCTACTATGTAGGGTTTCCCATTTTTCATTAAAGTAGCTTCCCGAATGATCAAGTCGTGAAAAGCGTCGTAATCATTGAAAGGTATATCATCGTATCCAGCAAGCGGCAATGCATCATAACTTTTGGTTGCTATGGATTGAAAGGCAGTAAGAAGTGTTACAAAATGAAGTTTGCGTAACTCCTGTTTCTCTGGATCCCCCGCCAGTCCTCCCGATTCAATAAGAATGGTACTTGTGCCCCACTTTTGGATATTGTCACCGAATGCTCTCGGTTCGAACTCATCGGAGTAACGAGCTATCTGACCTGGAATATACTGTTGCAATACAGCATTCATATCGACTATCAGTTTCATGGCATTTCCACGGACCGTATTGATATCTTTTTCCGGATTATATGCTGGTGCAAGGAAGGAAATTGCGGCATTCTTACCGCTGTTTCCCGCGCCGTAGTATTTGCTTTGGTCGTGAAGATTAAACCCCCAATCCGCATCAAGGCTATCGCGAATATTTTTAAGGGTCCTGGATTCTGGGTTCTGGAGCCGTAAAGCATCGCGATTCAAGTCTACCCCAATGGCATTCCGCCTCTGATAGCGCTCGGCTCCGTCAGGGTTTAACATGGGAATAAAATAGAGACTCAGCTCTTCCAGCATGGACTCTTTGAAGGCTACAAAGGTCTTTTGATCATAAAAAAAGTTAAACAAATCCATGATCGCCATAGTAGCGGTTGGTTCGTCTCCATGCATCTGAGACCACAGTAAAACCTTTTTCGGGCCATTTCCAATCTTTACCAGAAAAAGAGAGCGTCCTTCAATAGATTGCCCCACCTTCTTAACCGGAAAGCGATGCTTCACCCTTTCCAATAAAGGGATCAAAGAAGTGTGTTTGAACCTACGATGATTGATGCTAGATTCTTTAAATTGATCGTAGCTGTCAAACAATTGCTGATGAATAGGTGTGCCTTGAGTAAAACTTTCGGATGAAGGTACCATTAATAACAGGAATAAAAGTGACGCCAGTAGTTTCACGAAATACATAGATTTGGTTAAAACCTGTTATGGGTGAGCAAAATGTTGGTCTCCAAAGTTAGTACAATTTATCGACTTTTAGCCTTTGCTTTTTGAGTCATAAATCAGAGCATGTACGGAATCTCTCAGCACGGGCAAAAGTTCTTCCTCAAACCAGGGGTTTTTCCGGAGCCAAATGTTATTACGGGGAGAGGGGTGGGGAAGAACCATAATATTGGGAAGATATTCTGCATAATTTTTTACGGTCTCCGTCAGTGTCCTTTTCTTCTTTTTATCCAGATAGTAAGATTGAGCGTAGGTTCCGATCAAAATAGTCAATTCCAAGTTTTTCATTTTAGCGAACAATGGCGCGTGCCAAAGAGGGGCACATTCAGGTCTCGGAGGTAGATCCCCGGATTTTCCCTTCCCCG
>JANQRV010000414.1 GCA_028284395.1 Saprospiraceae bacterium | reverse complement strand
GCCTCTCCTCCCCTCCGCCAATTACTTCGGGGGGAAAGCCTGTTCCAAAACGCTCACCCCTATTTGCTTTCCCCAACCACTGACGGCTTCCCGGATGTGGACACTTATCGGACCTTAGAATTTTACGTCGAGACGAGAGAAAGCCCCGTTACGAGTCAGCATCAGATGGTACCGGGGGAGGACTTACAAATTTACCCCAATCCTGTTTCAGAAGACTTTCACATCGAATTTCACCATCAAACGACGCAACCTCAATACACGCTGACGATCAAGGATCTTCAGGGTCGTATTCTGCAATCCCGGACCATCCACGCTTATCCGGGAAAAAATTCATTCTTGGTGAAAGGAGACGAGTTGCCCCCAGGCGTGGCCATAGTGACATTGATCAATAGACAAAGGGTCCAATCAGCTAAGGTGGTCATTCACTGAAGAAGAAGCAGGAGCCAGAAGGGAATCTCCAGGTGGGTTTTCAAATATTTGTGCAGGAACTGTCGGGCCTTCATTAAATGGACCCGAACCGTGGATTCGGAAATGTCTAAGCGGCTGGCAATTTCGCGGCTCTCCAGGCCACTTCGATAATGCAGGTTGTAAATCAATTTTCTTTTTTCCGGCAGATTTTCGATAGCGGTTTCCGCAAAGTCCAGGTAATCGTTGAATATCAGTTCCTGTTCCGGGTTCCGCGGATCTGAAGCCTGATAATTGGAAGAATATTGCTCCCTCCTTTTTGTTTCCCGGGAAATTTTCTTGAGATGATTCCAGATATAATCCTTGGTAATTTTGAATAAAAAAGGGCCAATTGGCAAGGCAGGGTCAATATTTTGCCGCTTCTCCCAAAGTTTAACAAAGGCGTCTTCCGTAATTTCCTCGGCGATCTGCCGATCGGAGATCAACTTCAGACAAAAACCATAGACCTTCGGGTGGTGGGAATAATAAATTCGCTCAAAACTAGCCTGGTCCCCCTTCCGCAAACGCTCCAAATCTTTTTTCTCATTCCTAAGCGACATTTAATTTTTTTTTGTGACCGAGTAAACGTTCTTGCTGTTTTGATTGGATTACCAAATGAAGGTTGTTCAAAGTTTGCTGCTAAAGTTGAAAATTTGGAACAACTTCGACACGATAATAAATCGAAATTAATGATAAGTTCCGAAAAAGAAAAGTTAATACAAAAACTGTATTCAGGCGAATGCTCCAAAGAAGAATTGGAAAAATTGTTTCAATTGGTAAAAACCCTTCCCAAAGAAAGGGCGATGAAGGTAATGGAAGAGTTGTGGAAACAATCTCTGCAATACCCGGAGTTGGAGGTCGAAAGATCAAAAAAAATGTTCGGAAACATCAAGGGACGCATCGGCGGGAAGACTCCAATAATAAAACCCCTGAGGAAAAGTTATCGGCGATGGAGACTGGCCGGAATGGCTGCGAGCCTCTTACTGGTCGCTGGGCTAACGATTTGGTTTTGGTCCGACCGGACCCAACCAGTGGTCCACACAACAGCAGACCTTGAGCAAAAAGCACTGATTTTGCCGGACGGTTCGAAAGTAAAATTGAATTCCAACTCTACCATTGCTTACCGCAAGACCTGGAACGATCGGGAGGACAGGATCGTAAAGCTTAGTGGCGAAGCCTTTTTCGAGGTTGCCAAAAAGCTACACACTCGCCAAAAGTTCAAAGTAATCACCTCAGATTTAACCGTGGAGGTATTCGGGACAGTTTTCAATGTCAACAGCCGGCATCAACAGACCAACGTGTATTTGGAAGAGGGGCAGGTTGCATTGAAGCTAAAGCATGGACCGGAAAAGATGAAGCTGTTGGAACCGGGTGAAATGCTGACCTACTCTGCCCGCGACCGCTCGATCCTGGCCAACCGCAAGAGCGCTTCTTCTGAGTTATACACCTCCTGGAAAGACGGTACTTTGACCTTCGAGCACAGTCCGCTTACGGAAGTTTTGCAAAAGATCGAAGCCATTTACGGCATCTCATTTGAAATCGGATCTGAAATAGACGACCAGCGAAAAGTTACAGCCGGGCTGCCTATGGAGAAACTGGAATTGGTCATACCCATGCTGGAACAGGCGCTGAATCTAAAAATCAAGAAAACAGATAGGGGCTATCTCATCGAATAGTAAATGTCTAAAAAAAGAGCTTATGAAACTTGTGAAACTTAGCCGCACCATATGGGTACTTGGAATGATTCTTTGGATATGTCATTCAACTCCCATCGAGGCAAAAGAACCTACATCCGAATCCAGTCTGAACTTCCAACAACAGGATCAGCCGCTGGTAGATGTGCTCAAGGAAATGGAAGAGAAATACAAGGTCTTCTTCACCTACGACGCCAGCCTGCTGGAAAATGTAAATGTCCACTTTGAATTCCAGGTGAATGAATCCTTGGAAGATGCGATCAGCCGGTTGTTGCAGGAAACCAATTTCAGATACAAATCCTACGGAGACAAATACATGGTAATTTTCCGAAATACCAAAAAGGGTAAAAGCGGAGTTCGGAAAATTGAAAAGAAAATACGGCAAATCAAACGGATCGAAAACAACGGAAACCTGCTTCTTCAACCCAAAAGTGAGGAACCGGAAATTCAGTTGGAGTCCATTGTTTCCTCCATTGCCACCATCAAGCGGGACGATGACCTGTTCAGTGCGGCGAAAAAGAAATTTCAAACCGGTTCTGTTATCGGCAAGGTCATCGACGGGGCCAATAGCGAACCACTGGCCTTTGCCTCCGTGTACCTCGAGCAGACCGGTGGAGCCCCGATCGGCGCCACCACGGATCTGAACGGAAACTTTCGGATCGATAAAGCTCCCGCAGGTCCCCAGGTGTTGGTGATCAGCTTTACAGGATTTACTGAGATTCGGCTCGATATTGATGTACCGGAAGGTGAAACCCTGGAGATCCCCGACCAGGTCATGCAGGCCGGAGTAATTCTCGGCGAAGAGGTGATCGTCACCGGACAATATATGGGACAGCGTGCCGCTCTCAACCAGCAGGCCAACAGCAACACCATTGTCAATGTCGTCAGCCGGGAGAAGATCCAGGAGCTTCCGGATGTTAATGCTGCAGAATCCATCAGTCGCTTACCGGGGGTAACCATTAGCAGAAATGGAGGCGAAGGCTCAAAAGTAACCGTTCGGGGTGTTTCGCCAAGGTTCAACTCGGTAACGGTGAATGGTCAACAGATTCCTTCGACGGACGGCCAGGACCGATCGGTGGATTTGTCCATTATTTCTTCGGATATCCTCCAAGGTATCGAAGTATTTAAAGCCATCACACCGGATATGGACGGCGACGCCATCGGCGGATCGATCAACCTGGTAACCAGAACGGCAGAACCGGGATTTGAAGGCAGAATTCAGCTCGAAACCGGTTACCACCAGATCATCGAAGACATCGGAACCTGGAAAGGGTCGGCTACTTTCAGCAACCGGTTTTTCAAGGACAGATTGGGCATCGTATTGGGCGGAAGTGCTCATCGTGCCGACCGAAGCGCCGACCGGGCCGATGCCAGCTACGAGGCCCAAGATCAGGATTCGGAAGGCAACCGCATCGTTACCGTTCGTTCTCTTTTCCTGGACGTCATTCGCGAAACCCGGGATCGCTACAGCGGTTCCCTGACGGCCGATTGGAAACTGGGCGACGGGAAGATCGTATTTGATCATTTGTATTCCCAAACCATCCGCGACATTCTCGATCGCGGTGTCAAAATGACTCCCGACCAAAGCCGCTATGAGGTTAGCCTGGGAATCCAGGAACAACGCGCCACGCTCAACTCTTCTCAATTAAGAGGAAATCATCCATTCCCGTTCATGACGGTGGATTGGTCCATATCACGTTCTAAAACTTTCAGGGACCGCCCTATCAGCTACGGTTCTTCGGCGGAAGAAGTCGGTGCCTATGCCCCCTTTTCCTTCGATACACCGGTGCGCCTGATCCCTTCCTTTGCTCAACCCAGTATTGACGAAATTGTGGGGGGCAACGGTGTAGGCTGGAGTGAGAATGAAACGGCAGACCGCGATTTGACAGGGCAGTTGGATCTCAAATTCCCATTTAATGCCGGAAAACTGCTCAACGGATTTTTCAAAGTAGGTGGGAAAATCAGGGAAAAAGAACGGTCGAATACCAATCGCTCCCTGCGCTTCATCGACGACGGACTGAAATACAATAATCTCTTTCTGGCCAACTTCCCGGAATACGTGCGGGATGACGGCGTATTCAAGTTCAGCAATTTCGCTGGCCCGAACTTCCGGAATTATGAATTTCAAGGTAATTTCGACTACACCATTCCCTTTCACATCGACCCGGAGCGGGTAACGGCGCATTACAACTTTGCCTTGATGCAGGATTCTCTCTACGAAGTCAATCCCAATTCACTCCGGTTCAATTACTTGGCTCGGGAACGCATTACGGCCGGTTATGCAATGGCCCAGATCAACGTAGGACAAAAACTGATGATCCTGCCGGGAGTGCGCTATGAAAACACTTTCAATGATTACGATGGCAAGGACGGATTCGTATCCGGAAATAACCGCAACATTGTACTGAACGACACAACTGCGAGTATTTCCCGGGGAGCCTGGCTGCCCATGCTTCATCTGAAATACCAGGCCACGCCTGATATTTCTCTCCGCCTGGCGGCAACTCGAACCCTGACCCGGCCGAACTTTACCCGCCTGGCTCCATTCACCTTCATCGACTTTCTCGATAAGGAGCCCAACGTCAGGTACGGTTCGCTTGAATTGAAGATACCGACTTCCTGGAATTACGATGCGGTATTTACCTACTACTCGAAAATAGGTCTGTTTTCCGTAGCCGGCTTCTATAAAGAGATCTCGGACGTAGACATCGATTTCAACAACATTGACCTTAGCGGCACCCGCCAAACCAATCCCACTTTTGGTTATCTCGTTACCAACCCCATCAACCTCACGGACATCACCAGGGTATATGGAGTGGAATTCGAAGTGCAAACCAGCCTGGTCTACTTACCAAAACCGTTGGATGGAATTACCCTTAGTGCCAACCTTGCCCTGGTGGAATCAGAAACCTCGTTTCCTTTTTTCTATCAGGAGCTGCAAGTGGACCCCGACACCGGCTTTCCGACCTTTGTCAGTGTCGATACCTCCCGGGTTGGACGACTGGCAGGCCAGGCCGGGGTAATTTTCAATGGTACGCTGGGGTATGAAAAAGGAGGTTTCTCCGGCCGCATATCAGTCAATTACCAAACCGATAAGTTGCGTTCCATCAGCGCAGATCCGCTGTTCGACGTCTTCACCGGAGACTTCGTACGCTGGGACGCTACCATCTCCCAAAAATTCAAACGCAACTGGATGGTACTTCTCAATTTGGTCAATTTAAACAACGCACTGGAAAACTCCTTCAACGGATCGCCGGACTTCCCCTCTCTAGAGGTCAATTACGGTTTTATTGCGCAGCTAGGCCTACGATACAAATTCAATATTGAAAGAAAATAACAAAACAACACAATCAACTAACAAACAATTTGTAAATTAAAATTTCCCACGTATGAAATGCTTTTACCTTACCTTAGCATTGAGCTTTATAGCGACTTTTCAATTAAACGCACAAGATTTCCCATGGCCGGCTGAAGGAGAGTTGGGAGAACCAATGATCATAGAGCCGGCGCCAGCCACCGGCCCCGACTACATCAATGTGGTCATCAATGGCGACACAACCGAAAACGGCGAACGCAACTACCAACACTATATTCTGCGTCGCGGCGCGACTTACTTTTATACCGGACGAGTACAAAATGTTGGATACTCCCTCATGGTAACAGCAGAAGAAGGCGATGGTCCGCTCCCCGTCATCAAAGCCCTGGGAGATGGAGGACTGAATGAAGCTCCCAGGCAGTTTCACGCTCAGGGCGACATTTATCTGAAAGACATTTCGATGAATGG
>JANQRV010000391.1 GCA_028284395.1 Saprospiraceae bacterium | reverse complement strand
TCCTTCCGAGATCAAGTAATCGGGATATCCGTCGCCGTTGATGTCGCTCAGCTGCGATTGTTGTTTGCCAATGCCGCGACCGGTCCCGCCACTGGGGTTGACACAAACCCGGAAGAAAAAGATGGGGATACAGACGGTAAAAGCCCCATTGACGGATTCGCCCACCGACTCTCCTTCATCCAGCAGCCGGGTGCCGGGCCACGTCCTTTCCGGACCAAAGCCATTGCCCTGATTGATCCGAACCTTGAGCGGGTTTTCTCCGGTGATGAGATCGACCAGCGCATCGTCATTGACGTCCTGCATGCCCAATGTGGAGTGATTATCGCTTTTGGCAACACTGATACCGGCGGAAATACTACCATTGAGGATATTCAGACCTACGCCGCCGCCAAAATCAAAACTGACTCCGGTCCGAATATTATTGAAACCCCAGTTCTCGGCCGGCGCAAATCGATATCCCAGATTGAGGCGTACGGTTCCGTTTTGGTAGAGTTTGTCTTCCAGGCCGTCCCCGTTGATGTCGAGCCAGGTATGGATCGTAGTGTCCTTGTCGCTGTTGAAGGAACCGCTCAGGCCAACCCCTGCCTCTGCAGCTTTGAAAGCATTTTTGCTATTCTTACTCTTCTTGCTCGATCGTGCCTTGCCCGAAGAATTGCGTTTATTGGAGCCGGCACCACTGGTGGACCCGGAATTGGAAGCCCCCGAAGCGATATAACTGCCCCCGGCGGCAGCGCCCAGTGCGGCACTGGAAGCCGTGTGCGGCCCCAAGCCATGCCGGCTCGGCGTTGGAGTTAGTCCGCCGCGAGTCGTCGTGTATTGGACGCAATTGGCGGTGACGATGTCGGGATAGCGGTCGCCGTTCATATCCGTCAATTCAATGATGGTTTCGGTATCGTTCCAGGCGGCCCCGCCACTGATCAGGGCGCCTCCGGCTATGCTGTGAGTGCGGGACTTGGTCTCGATTGCCGGAGCGCTTAGGCCGTCCCCACCGCTGGCAAAGGAGGGGGGAGCAATGTCGTCGTCTCCCAGGCGAGAACTGCTGGTCGTTGCAGCAGTAATAAAGGTCAAGGCATCCGATCCCCGCCATTTTCCCGATTTGGGCTCGGCCACCATGATGAGAAATTTGTCATCTCCGGCCTGACCCATTCCTTCCAGTCCCTCGGGATCGATGTCGGGGTTTTCTAGAAGTGCAGTATCGGGCTCCATGTTTTCCAGGGTCAGTTCGGATTCGTTGATCGGTCGATTGGCTCTGCCCTCGTTGCCGTTGTAGATAAACTGTCCCCAACCGCGGTAAAGGGTTCCAAAGATCAGCAATTCTTCTTCGATGCGTTGTCTAATGCCCATTCGAACGCTGCTTTGCTGTTCGTTGTGCTGGATCAGTGCAGTTGTTCCAAGTAGTTCTTGCTCCAGGTCGCGTCGGCCGGTATGGAATTCAAAAAAAAGGGTATCACCAGCCGAAACCGGGGTCGTCAATGCAACATTATCCGGCAGGTTACCGTCGACAATATCGAAAGTACGGGAAGCCAGTAGTTGTTGTTTTCCCTTAATGGAAAAAGTCATAGATCCGGACCAGTTGCTGTCATTGGGCAAAACCGGATTGGCCGTAATGGTGCTGCTATCGGGAGCGATCCAACTTTCGGCCACCTGGACCAGTTCATTGTACATATTGTAGTCGACGGCCGGACAGATTTGAACCAATGGATTGCCGTCGTCACTGGTAACCGGACTGCCGTCGTCGGCAGAAGTATAATACATCCTCGGAGTCCAATCCAGGCTGGACCAGTTTATTTGGGTCTTGGAACGCACATTGAAAAGGATGGACTCTCCACTTTTAACGGATAGGTCGTTCAGGGCAATGGGAAGGGTAAGGGGGCTATCCCACGGGATGGTCTCCGTAAATAGAAATTCCGCGGCCAGACCGGAAAAACGAATGATCGAAACGGTGACGTCGTCGGAAGTCACGGGTTTTGAAAAAGTGCCTTCTATATTCACCTGTCCGTCCAGGGAGATCTCAATCAACTGGCAGGAAGCGAGTAAATAATCTTCGCTGGCCCGATACCGGAAGGGATTTCGCCCGTTCGGGTCGCAGACCTCGGTCGGATTTTGGTAGGTGATCACCGGATCCCATTGAACCTGGTCGTAAGCCCCATCGAAAACAGATTGCACCCTGAAATAAATTCGATCGCCCTTGAATACCGTTAGGTTATTGAGATTGGCCGGTGTTTTGGGGGTGTGATCATCGCCGGCAATGGTGGTGTTCCAGACCTCGAAAGCATTGTGTTGGATGGCCACCCGGACACCGTCCTTTTTTTGGTAAGCCTGACTCTCCGGACTTAGATCTTCGATCAATTGGATGTCGCCCGTGACGGAAACAACACCAGATAGGGGCGCTTCCCACATTCGTACTACATCGTGGAGAGGAAATTGCTCTATCAACCGCTGTTGTTCCTCCGGATCGACTTCGATGGCCGATGCATCGATGGGGGCTCCCAATTCGATGAGACTGGGAGTGTCTGCGCTGGATAAGGTAAATTCGGGGTCCCCGTTGCTATTGATATGGTTGAAGTAAACCGTGCCTTTGAAGCAGATGTCCATCAATTCATCTCCGTTAAAGTCGGCCAGATAAGTTTCTATTTTCGTTCTGGTATCTTCATAGGTGTAACCGACAAAAGCGACCCCCGGGTTCGCTTCAAAGCCCACGGCATTAGCCGTAGAGGTAAATTGGCTAAAGCTGGAAATACCGTTTATGGGGCGTTTTTCGCCGAATAGCTCCGGCGAATCCGGATCGGATAAGAGGTTAGGGCGATAGGATAACCGGTTGTCTTGCAAAAAGACCTTATCCGGCAGGCCGTCGCCGTTGATATCCACAAATGCGGATAAGCCCTCTCCATCGGTTTTGGTGAAATTGTAATTGGGTCCCAGGGTGTTTTCCTTGGAAAGCAGGCTCCCCAGCGGCCCCGCAGTCAGAGAGGAGCCAATACTGAAACTCGATGATTTGGCCGCCCCGAGAATGGTCGTTTCGTCACTGAAAATGGGACTGGCCAGGCCACCGTTTATGCCGTCTTTAGGTAATGGCCAGGTTGTTTCTGCTCCGAACGGTTGCATGTTGTCTTCCGGACCGATTTCGTTGTAGTAATCAAATTCGTAGGTATAAAATAGCTCCTGCTGACTGTCTATCTCCGACACCGAAGTCAGCAATGTTTTGAAAAAGGCACCGGTTTCGTACGCCAGGCGATAGGAACGAACCAGCTGGTCCTGGAATCGTACTTCTACCTGACGCAACAGATCGGCCGATACCTTTTTAAACCCCAATCTGGCATTGATTTCCACATCTGTTCGCTTGGACTCGCCCAGCTGTCGATCGGTGATGAAGTGGACGGAGAATGGGCCTCTTTCATTCTCGTGGCCATTGTAATATATCGTTTTGGGATAAATATTCCTACCCGGTACGGTTCCGCCAATGACTCCCGGGTCGCTGATGATTTCGTATTCGTATTCGGTGCTATTGCCATTGGGGTCCAGCATTTTAGTGAGGTGCCATTGGGCGATGTTGCCGTTGTCATCGGTCAGGACGGCGCTGGCGATCAAGCCGTCTTCCGGCATTCCCCCGTAGTAGCTTACGACGCCTTGTTTATTGGTTATTTCCCACCAGTAGTTACGGGGGGAGTTTCCATGGCGAATGATGCGATAAAAATTACCTTCAATTCTCTGGTGAAAAGTACGGTCGGCTTCCCGTTCGTATTCTATCGATCGATGGGCAACGGGGTGGAGTTGACTTCCATCTAACAGATAGGTTTCGGATTCTTTGGTGTCGTCGTATCGTGGCACTCCCCACCGCGTATCTACCGTAATTTCTGATAAATCAATGGCCCACCCCATGCCCGTCCAGGAATTGCCATTTTCACTATTGTATTCCAGGCCCAGGACCGGAGTCATTCCCTGTCGGGCCGGTGGCAACTTGAAGGGCAGACTGGTTACGGCAGCCCCTTTGTTATTGGCTACCGGTGCCTCCATGATGGGGATGCCGCTGGTTGGATCGGCGATCCGGAAATCCTCAATTCGATCGGAATGAAATCCCGGTCGCTTTTGTTGGGGAACGGTGTCGGGCACCATTGAAGATGATAGGGCCACGGAGGCCCAGGCAATTTGCAATAATATGTTCATGATTACCGATCTAATTGAAGGATGATTGGTTGACTTTGTGATGAGTTTCTACTGGTCAGTTCGATCCAGTAGTGACCACTGAGCTGCAGCCGGCCGGGAAATTCGATGTCCTTGCCGGAAGCAAAATGTTGGCGCCTGACCAGCCGGCCGGCTGGGTCGTAAATGTTGATGGTAGCGGGCGAAGCTTGATGAAAACTGGCCCTCACTTTGAAATGGCCATCGATGCTGGGGTTTGGAAAAACGCTGAAATCAGCAATATTGTCACGTTCACGGAGCCGCACGACCTCGATGGTCCGGCGGGCTTCGCAACCATGGTCTGTGGCGATCACCGTATAGGTCCCGACCTGGTCGATGCTTAGTTCGGAGCTCCGATTCAAAATTTCACCGGCCGTATTGATCCATTGATAATCCACGAAGGATCCTGCATCTCCATTTTTATCAGCTTCGATGGTCAAAGACTTTCCATCGGGCAGGTAATAGGTCTCCTCTAAGCTAAGGTCGGGGGCATCCTCCGCTTCGAAGAAGAAGGTTTCTTCGTAGGTGGATCCAGCGGCGTCCGCCAAAGTCAAATGATATTCTCCCGACGGTAGACGCACGCGGTATCGATCGTGATCGGGAAGCAGTCCGTTGGTAACCACCCTGCCAGACTTTTCCCGGATCGAGTACTGAATGGGAGGTGTCCCGCCATTGGCTTCCAGGTAAAGGATGCCTTCTTCATTTGGGACACAGCGGGGAGACCGGATGTTGACGTTGGGGATTAGTTTGGGGCCAAACCCAAAAGTGAAGTAGCTCTTTTCGGATGACATTGCACCCCAATTAATGTTTTTAAATATCGCCGTTTTATCGGCCGTAACGGCTTCTGCTGAATGGTAGGTGATTTGACCGCCGTCCGGCTCGCTTTGAATGGCCAGCCAAACCGTTTGATTTTCGATAGAAGGGGATGACAGCAACGCTACATTCAGGTTTAGTTCGGTTTGCAAGTTGGCGTGTCGACCCGTTCGATGCATTTCCCAGGTTCGTTGTAAATGTGGGATCTGTAAAATTCGCCTTTGTTTGGCTTGCAATGCGTCGTTGTTGTCGCTCCAAATGAGGTAGTGATCGGCGGGCAACTGATGGGGGTTTTCTTCATTGGTCGATCGGATACTGTGCCGGCCCATAGACAGGAGGCCCTTATCCGAAGCACTGGTTGCTTGACGCTGGTCGAGCCCAAAGGCCGGATTGTTGCCCAGGCCAGCAATGCGGTAGGCAAATTTAGAATCTTCGACCTCTTTAATTACCTGGCCATCCGGGGCGAGGTAATTCTGGCGGAGCGTAATGCCATATTTGATCGCCAGGTAAGTCTCCGTCATTTGTCGATGTACAGGTGAAAGAACCCGGTCAAAGACCAGCATCTCCGCCAATGTACCCTTAAAAGGTAGTGCTGGTATGCTTTTTAATTTGGGGGTAGCAGCCAGTCGCAAAGTTGTTGTCTTCAAGGGGTTCCGATGGTGGAAATAAGTATTGATTTGAGGAGCACCTGGTTGCTGATCCAGGAAATTGATGAATTCACGGTGCTGCAAGTCCGCCAATCGGCGGGTCGTCAACAGCACCAGATCCGAGTCTTCCTCGGTGAGTGCCCAAACCACCTGTTCGGTCAGGGTGTCGACGTCGACAAAGACGGTGAACAGGCTCATTTGCGAAAGGTCTTCGAAAGACCAGGTTTGAGTGGGAAGTGCCCATTTTTTCGGGCGTTCATGGTAGTTGAGTATCGATCGATCTTGGTCGGTCGAAGCGGGTTTGGCATCGATCCAAACCCGGGCTTTTTCTTTGGCGAAAAAAGGTGCCGTTTGCCCCAAAAGGATCGAGGGAAGCCATGACAAAAGAATACCCCAACCCAAGAAAGAAAAAATTCTTCTGGACATGAAATAAGAGTTTATGCCGATGGCATCAGTTAGAAAAGAAACGAATGGCGTAGCCGATGGTCGCCGATATCGTCGTATTCCGATTTTTGTTTTCAATGAAGTAGAATCCGTTGGCAAGGGTTTCGATAACGTCGGAGGTGCCGTAACTATAACGGGCATCAACCGATAATCCAAAGGGGAAATCATAGCCGATCCCGGCCACGAACGATACATTATTACTGCCCTTCAGGACTTCCCGGAGACTTTGTTGGATCTGGAGATCCGGTCCGATGTCGGGCATATTGGAGGTGTATTTCAGGTTGGAAGTACTTAGATTAAAACCAACCTGGGGCCCAACGGCCAGATGGAGGCCTCCAACGGGATAAATCTTGATCATGGGCGCCAGACTTAGGTAGTTGTACTGGAAGTTGATCTTGTATTCCAGGCCGTTTACGTCGTCATAATTGAAAATGCCCCCTTGGTCGAGGTAGTTCAATTCCGGTTGGATGGCAAACCGGGAATTGCGAAAGCGGTGGTGGACGAAAAAGCCACCGGCAAATCCAATCTGTGCTTCTAAGTTCGTATTGTAAGTGTCTTCGGGATAAATGGGGCGAATGAGTGAAGTAGCGATCTCGTCGATGGAAGAATAACTGGCCCCCGCTTTAAAACCATAGTACCATTCGTCATCTTCTAATTGCCCCAAAAGTGGTAGGCTCAACATCAAAAAAGTAAAAGCCAAGGTTTGTGTTCTACTCATAGTGGAATTCATTTTTGGGTCTTTTTAATGAGTCTGTTTCCCATTAATGACAAGACCGAAAGAAAGGTTACCCCCTGCGATGAATTTTTTTGTGGTTAAAAAGAGATCTTGAGGAAGGGCGTCGTGAAGGTGTTGTCTCTCCCTTTGGCTTCGAGGAGATAAAAACCGGCTGGCAAGGTACTGGTATCGATGGTGAACCCTTGAGCGTTGCCGGTTAAAACCAGTTTGCCGGCCGCATCAAAAATCCGGATGGCCGCATCGGTCAGGATTTCTCCCCTAACGGTGGTCCTGCCGAAAGTGGGGTTGGGAAACACCGAGATGCCGATGTTTTGATTGGGGCGACCGGATTGTCCCGGTCCCATTAGCGGACAGTCCACCAGGATCTGATGGCGCGTATTGCAACCGTCGCCATTGTCGGCGATGGAAGCCTTACTCCTGGTGGTCATCAGGTATTGACAAATGCTCTTGACGCTGCAATTGACCAAATTAAAGGAGGAGGAAAGCGACATATTATCGATGGTCGAGGGATCGATGTTGTCGATGCCGGCCAAGCTGACCAGCGAAGCGTTGTTTAAGATCAACAGCAGTCCCTTGATGGAAGCGAGTCTTTCCAGGCCTGCAAAGTTAATCACGGAAGCATTGTTGACGATCTGCAGAAAACCTCCGATCGAGCGCAGACTATCTAAACCTTGGAAGCCCGCCAGGGCATCATTGTCATCGATGATACAATCTTTGCCAATATGTTGGAGAGAGACCAGGCTTCTGACCCCCATCAACCCATCATTGTTGTTCAGTTCGAAAACCCGGCCGATGCTCTGTAGAGATTCCAGACCCTGGAGGTTGCGCAGGGCCTTATTGTCCTTGATGAGGAGATTGCCCCCAATGGATAACACCGAATCCAACCCCTTTAAATGGGGCAATACGGCATTATCGGAAAGGCTGAGGTCGCTGTTAACCACCGAAAGGGCCGACAAGGCGCGTATGTCTTCCAGTTTTTGATTGGAAGCGATCCGGATGCTCGTGCCGACGGAGTGTACCGTTTCTAATCCATCCAGATCTTGCAATTGGTTGTTGAAGGTAATGTTCAGTTTTTCGCCGATTCGTTCCAGGTGACGCAGCCCTTGCAGATCTTGCAATGCGGCATTGTCGTTGATCTCGAGAAACTGACCGATGGCGCGCAGGGGATGAAGCCCTTCCAGGTTGGAGATGTTGCCGGGGAGGGCGTCGTCGATGATTACCCCGCCCAGGATCTCCGTACAATCGGGATGGTCGCTGGCAAAGGCATCGATCTTGGCTTGACTGTCGAAAACAATGCCCTGCGGTAAGCAAGATTGAGCCTGCCCTAGACTACAAAAGGCAATGATCCATATCGATGCGTGCCACCATTTGATAAACATGATGATCACTCCGTAGATGCGGATAGTTGGACGCGGATACTACCCCGGCCATTTTCAAAAAGATAGGAGGGATAGCGGAATTCGATCCGCTTTAAGTCCTTAATGACCCGGTCTAACGCCAGGGGAGGAGGGTCCAGTGCAATGATGGAAGCCGTCAAAGTAGGATGAGATAAATTGGCTATTTTCAGCGACTTTCCATCCTGCTTAAGTAAAACGCCTCCGTCTACCCACTCCACGTCGGCGGTAGTCATCAGTTGCCAGGTGATCATACGGGTGGCATCGGAAGTTTCGATGCGGTCTTCGATCAGCAATGAGCGCGTGCCATTCCTGGTGAAGGTTCTTTTGGCGCTTTTGAGTTGGCCTTCCAGGCTGGGTGTGAGGTCAAAAGTTGCTTGTGGTTGTTCTCCGTCCTTGAAACTTTCTAGGGTAACCAGCCCTTCGGTACGATGGAGATCATTGTTGACGGTCAACGTACTATGACCGTAATTGTTTTTGGTGAGCAGGGTCCAGCGTTCACAGTCCTGACACCGTCCCCAGAGTTGGAAGCCGGTCTTCTCCAGCTCGTGATAGGGTTGATTGCCGGGATCTACGACCCATCGAACGCCATCGAGTTCGAAGATGAAGGAGCCACCATCCATATTACCGTGGTTGACCATGCCGCGTCCGCCTTTCCCCCCAAAATAATAATTGTCCGGATTGTCTCCGGAATCTGCAAAAATGACGATCGGATTGGCGCCTTCGCCTTTCCAGGCGGTGGGCATTTTTCCCGTATTGGATGGTTCGAATTGCGATAGCCAGACCAGGGCAGCTCCGGCGTGACGGGCCAATTTTCCCATGCTGGCGGGAGGGCGAAGAAAACGATCCTTTTCGTAAAAGAACGGATTGCCGGTTTTAGCGGCGAACCAAGCCAGGGTAAGATCTCCATTTTCACTTCTGCGGTCGCCACAGTCGGCGAAGTTGTAATACATTCCGGAAGGAGCATTGCAGAGAACCCGGAAAATGGCGCTTTCTTGGAAAGAAGGATAGTCTGCCAGGCCAAAATCCGTGCCAAATGCACTCTCCAGCATGGCTGCGGTCATGACCGAAAAGCTGGTTCCGTATCCCCAGTAGGTCGATCCTTCCGGGTAGACGCCATCGGGGCCATATTCCACCAGGGCGTGGGGCATGCCATCCAGCGCCCGGCGAATGGTAGCGGCCGCCAGATCCGGTTCTTCTTCGGCAACGGCGATGCTGGCCGCGATCATACCGCCGTGGCAAACCTGATTCCAGTTGTTCGTTCCATTCACCCAGCCGGTATTGCCTTTTTTGTTGTAGCTGGGACGCAACCCCTTTTCAATTAATGCACGCCGGGCGAGTTTGTTGGTAGCAGCCGGGAGCTTGCCGGCCGTCCAGTCCAGAGCAATGGCAACCGCCAGGGCCATTTCGGCTACATCCAGATAATGGGAGGGGTTCCAGTCGGAAAAATTACAGACGGCCACTACTTCTTCGTTGATTCTTGCGAGAATCTTCGGATCTTTTTCCAGGCGGTAGACCATGCCCAGGACGTTCATCCGGTACAGCATTTCGCGGGATACAGAGAGGAGGCGACGACCGATTTTTTTGCGTTCCAACAGCGGTTTTTTAACGATTTCCTTTGCATTCAACTGAAGCGCTGCAAACATGTTTTGGAGGACCGGGTCGGTTTCCAATTTCTTCTGCAGCTGTTTTTCCAAATCGGCATTTAAGATGATGCGTGGTGCTTTTTTTCGGAGGTTTTTCTTGAAGTATTCCTCCGTCATCGGATTCTCTAGGGTTGGGATTTTTTCGCCCTGTCCGGTTGCTAATTGGAAAACCGAGCAGCATAAGACGATTAAAAGGAGACAGCGAATGGATGGTTGCATGACAGAGTTGTTTAAGGAGGCGGACGCAACAGGGCGTTGCGTCCGACCTTCCCAAGATTTGCTCAAAGTTATAAATCAAGTGGTATTTACCAACCTGGATTTTGTCCGATGTCGGGATTTTGGGAAATTGCACTCAATGGAATTGGCCATAGGTAGTGCTTGTTTTCGTCGAATTCGGGATCGGCCCAATCCGTTCCCTTATAGACATCGATGTAGGGAATACCGTCTACCAAAGTCGTTTGAACATTGGCATTGGGATAGCGTGCCACGGCGGCTTCGTCAAAGCGGATGCCCAAATCGGGCTGCTCTAATTTCTTGCCTTGCTTCCAGCGGCGTAGGTCATTGTAGCGGAATCCTTCCATGAAGAGTTCCACCCGGCGTTCTCTGCGGATCTCAACGATGATTGGAGAGACGCCATCGTCCATATACCTGGGATCGACCGGCACATTGGCCAGATCCAGGTGCGGCATGCCGACGCGGTCGCGCAACACATTGATGGAAATATCCAGATCCTGCTGCGTGAGGGTACCCAGTTCAGCCATGGCTTCGGCATAATTGAGGAGGGCCTCCCCGAGGCGCAGCACAATGGCTGGTGTATCCGAAGTATTGTAGGTAGCATGAGCGGTATTGACATCGTAGACCTTGATGATGTGATAGCCGGTATTGATGCGCTCACCACCTTCCATACCCACCAGACGGGGGTAGGGGCGGGTGTCGAAATTGCCGTAGCCGTAGACCATCACATCGTCGGGGTGCAAGACCGTTTGACGCAGACGAGGATCCCGATCTACGAAAACATCTTCGATTTGGGCATCTCCCTGATAAAGCGGAGATAGGGTAATGGGCAGTCCGTCGGTACAGAGGTAGTCCTCTACCATGCTCTTCGTTGCCCCACCGTTGTAGGCGCGGTGATAACTCTGTACGTGATTGGTTTCAATACCCCGCTCATACCGCCGGAAGTAGATTACCTCGGAGACACCGGAAAGATCGACCGGCATCCGGTGCATGGCATTGTAATCAGTGGTGGGATCTCCGGTAGAATAGATGCTGTAAGGACCATTGTCCATCAGTTCTTTGGCCGCATTGGCCGCTTCCTGCAACCACATGTCGGCTTTGGAACCGCCGTGGTACTTTTGCCAGGTTCCTTCGAACAGACAAACTCTTGACTTGACCAGCAGAGCGGCCCAGCGATTCAACCGGCCGGGAGCACCACCATCGCCCCAATCGTCGGGCAATTTGGTGGAGGCAAAATTGAGGTCTTCCAGCACATTGGCCATGACCTGGTCACGGGGTGTCCGGGCAGCATACAACTCTTCCGAGTCTACACTTAGTTCCTTGTCCAACCACGGCACATCGCCAAACTTGGCCACTTTGTCATGGTAGAACCAGCCCCTCATTAAGCGGGCTTCGGCAGCGTACTGATCGATCACATCTTGCGAGGCATTGGCATTGCCGTAGTTGGCCAATCCAATGTTAATGGCCCGAATAAAGGCCCAGCCGCCGTCTTGCCAGCCAAACCAGCGCGGGCTGGAAGGAATGTTGTGTTTGCCGGCTCTAACTTCTTGGTAATAAGTATGCCGAGCGTGAGTAGGTGCAATGTTGTCCGCAAACTCGTCCAGCATCCAAATACTGTAACGATGCGAATTGAAGCCAGCATCGTGTCCATGTATGATCGGAATGTCGCGATCCTGTTTTGCTCGGTGGTAAAAGCCGTTGTTGTAAACCTTGAGATCGTTTTCGGAGTTCCAGAAGGTCTCCGAGCTGATTTCATCCAGTGGAGTTCTTTGCAGAAAATCATCGTTGCAACTGAAGGCCAGGCAGGTTGCAAAGATGGTCAAGCTGAATTTTATGATATGGTTTTTCATGTTATTGTCGGTTTGTCGTAATTAAAAAGAAACTCGGGCACCAAAGGAATAGAGGCGTTGCAGCGGGTATTCGACGGCTCCATTGCTGTTGAATTCTTCGGCCAATACGTTTCGGCGCAAGTACTCCGGATCCAGTGGCTTGCGAATCTTGGAAGCTTCCCAGAGGTTCATACCCGCGATGTAGACCTGGGCACTACCCAATCCGATCTTACTGATCAAGGTCTGTGGCAGATCATAAGCCAGGGTTAGGTTCTTCAAACGGATGTAGGCCGCATTCTGCATGAATCTGGACTGACGGACCTTGTTTTTGCCATCCCTGGTGGAAATGTGTGCAGCGGGGAAGTAGGCATCCCGATTGTCTTCTCTCCAGGTATCGGTAATGTAGTAATTCTCCACGTGTCCGGCATTGAAGGGGAAGAACCAGGTCCAGTTGCCGTCATTGGGCCAGTAATCTCTTTGGCCGATGCCCTGGAAGAAGGTGGTCAAGCTGAAGTTTTTATAGCTCAGATCCAGATTGATACCGAAGCTGTAACGCGGACTTTCATTGCCGATGATTCTACGATCGCCCGGATCGTCGAGAGTTTCGCTACCCGGACTGATGATGCCATCTCCGTTTAGGTCGGCATAGTGAATGTCACCGGGGCGCCAGTTGGCTCCCAGTCTGGATTGATCGGCAGCAGCATCTACTTCCGCCTCATTTTGGAAAATGCCCACGGTTTCATAACCCCAAATTTCGCCGATCATCTGACCCACGTAGCGTTCTGATAAGGCACCGGTTGGGTTTTCGTATTTGGTGATCTCACTGGTCCAGTCGGAAACGGCCAGGGTGATGCGGTAGTTCCAGTCGCGGGAAATCTTATCGCGCCAGGTCAGTGTGGCTTCCCACCCTTTGGTCCGAAGGTCGGCTGCATTTTGCCGGGGAGCAGCGGTTCCCAAAACCGAGGGTAGATCAACTTCCAGCAGCATGTCTTTGGTATCTCTGGTGTAGATGTCAAAAGAGGCATCCAACTTGTTGTTCATCAGCGTGAAGTCGAGGCCCAGGTTTCTGGTCACGGCGGTTTCCCAAGTCAAGGTCGGACTCACCAGACCCGGAGGGGAAACGAATGGCGTTCTTGCCCCACCGGCTAACATGTAGGGAGAAGTACCGATGCCCATCGTTGCGATGTAGGGATAGTACAATTGTTGATTACCGCGCTTGAGGATTTGGTTACCCAGGGATCCGTAAGAAGCCCGGATTTTCAGATTGTCAAGCCAGGCACTGGTACCGGCCATGAAGGGCTCCTGAGAAATCCGCCAACCCACGGAGAAAGATGGAAAGAAACCGAAGCGGTCCTCTTTGGGGAATCGGGAGGTGCCGTCGTAGCGGCCATTGGCCTCGAAGAGGTATTTGTCCTTAAAGATGTAGTTGAAGCGGTAGAAAGCTCCCCGGAGTGAAAAGTGTTCTTTTCCGCCGAAGGTCTGTTGGCCGCCGGTGGTGGCATTCAAATCGGTGATCAGCGGGGTGATCAAAGAAAAGGCTTTGGCCTGAGAATAGGTAAAGCGACCCCATTCCTGGTTGAAACCAATCATGGTTTTGAGGAAATGATTGGCGCCGATCTGGGGAGCGTACTCTGCATAGGCATTAAATACGTAGTATTGGTTGTAGTCGGCGATGTTTTCAATGAAATCCGTACCACTGAATCCATTGTCGATGCGCAAGTTGGTCAGATCCTGATTGGCAATGACCTCCACTTTGCTTTGAACATCCTGGTAGTTGCGATGATAGGTGTTGTAGGAGAAGTTACCTTTAATCGTCAAACTCTTGATCGGGGCAATCGTGACGCCCTGGGTCAGCCAGGTATCGTTGACGGAGAAAGTCCTGCGGCCGCCATCGAGCAGATACGGAAAGAAATTGGTGCCGCCGAAATACCGGCCGATGTATTGTTCGTATTCACCGCGGTCGCCCGGCGTGAGGTAGTACTCCAGGTCGGGAAACTGGATGGCGCGAATGGGGTTGACCCGGGCCAGGGTGTTGATGTTCACATCCCAGTGGTAAAAAGTGGGTTTGTCGCTGTCCTGGGCATTAAAGACGATTTTTTCTTCCAGTGTCAGCCAGTCATTAACTTTGAAATCGGCTTTCATCAGGATGTTGTAGCGCTTGAAGTTTTCGTTGTTGGCTGGTTTCAAATAACCGTCCTTGTTTAAGTGGCCCAGTGAAACGTAGAAAGAGGATCTATCGGTGCCTCCGGAGATGCTCAGATCGTGGCGCTGTTGGGGAGCAAAGTCGGTCATGATCTGATTTTGGTAATCGTTGAATCCGTAAAAGCGCAGCGTGCCGTCGAGTACGCCCCAGGCCGGTCCGGTACCTTCGGAGTAAGCCTTGGTGCCGGCCACAAAATCATCGTCGTAGGAGGGCTGGCCCGTCGTTCTGATGTTGGCCTGGTTTCTGGCCAGGACAAATTGATAGGGATCGTTGACCGGGTCCATGTGGAAGATGGGTTTGGCCGCCGAGAGCTCGGAGCTCAATTGGATGTTGACCTTGCCTTGCTTTCCCTTTTTGGTTTCCACCAGGATTACCCCAAAAGCAGCACGGGCGCCGTATACCGCCGAAGCGGAAGCATCCTTGATGACGTTGACGCTGGCAATATCATTGGGGTTGATGCGCTCCAGGGCCATCGGTACCCCGTCGACCAGGATTAATGGATCGCCA
>JANQRV010000383.1 GCA_028284395.1 Saprospiraceae bacterium | reverse complement strand
AGGCACAAAAGCTCCGAGAATTGGACCAATTGAAATCCAATTTCTTCGCCAATATTAGCCATGAATTCAGAACGCCTTTAACATTACTACTGGGACCATTGGAAGAAATGGACGAAGGCCGCTTCAAAGGAGACTCCAAACGCTACTACGCGATGATGCTTCGCAATGGCAGGAGATTGTTGAGTTTAATCAATCAACTCTTGGACTTGAGTAAATTAGAGGGAGGGAAAGTGAACTTGGAATTGCAAAGCCTCGATTTAGGTCGATTCATGCGTCAATTGGCAGGCTCTATGGAAAGTTGGGCAGACCGGAAAGACATAGATTATGAAGTGGAAGTGACCGATGTTATTCCACCCGTGCTTACCGATCCCGATAAATTAGAGAAAGTAGTTGTTAATTTACTTTCGAATGCGTTGAAGTTTACACCTGAAGAGGGTATGGTCCACTTTCAGGTTGGATCCTATTCGACGGACAAAAAGGAAATAGTGACGATTCGAGTAAGTGACAGCGGCATTGGCATTCGGGAAGAGGACCTGCCTCACATATTTGGCCGTTTTTATCAATCCGGAAAGCAGGAAGATAATATGGCAGGTACAGGTATTGGACTTGCCCTGACAAAAGAGTTAGTGCAATTGTTAGAGGGCACGATCGCAGTGGAAAGCAAAGTGGGGGTGGGGACAACTTTTACATTGGAATTGCCGATGACGAGAGCAGGCGAACGGGTACCAGTCGTACAAAACCCGCTTCGGAGGAGTCGTTCGTTAACTACCACCCCAGGATCGACCAACGAAGTAATACAGCAGTCGCCTCCCCGGCCATCGATTGCAAAGCCCCTAGTATTGGTTTCTGAGGACAATGCTGATCTCCGGGCATATATTCGCGATCAATTATCGGAGCTTTATCAAGTGGAAGAGGCCGCAGACGGCCAACGCGGTTGGGAAAGAGCGTTAGAGCTGATTCCAGATTTGGTGATTACGGATGTGATGATGCCAAATTTAACCGGTACGGAACTGACGAATCAATTGAAAACAGACGCAAGGACCAGTCACATTCCAGTGATTATGCTAACAGCAAAAGCCGATCGTGAAGATCGTTTGGAAGGTCTCGAAACAGGCGCCGACGATTATTTGCTGAAACCATTTGATGCGGAAGAGCTGAGAGTAAGAATTCGGAATCTGATCGAACAACGCCGTAAACTAAGGGAACGTTTCAGTCAGACCAGAGTAATTTCTCCGAAGGAGATTGCCGTCACATCCGTGGATGAACAATTTCTGGAAAAGTTGATGGAGGTGATCGAAGAACATATGGACAACGAAGAATTGACAATTGAAGAATTGGGAAAACAGGTTGGTTTGAGCCGTTCTCAATTGCATCGCAAGTTAAAAGCACTGACAAACCAGTCCCCAAGTGTATTTTTGCGTACCGTTCGATTACAACGTGCTCAATATCTATTGGGAAATCAGGCTGGCAATGTATCTGAAGTCGCATTTAGCTGCGGCTTTTCCAGTATCGCTTACTTTTCAAAATGCTTTAAGGATCAATATCGTGTAACGCCAATGGAAGTGTTGGCAAAGGCAAGAGAACGAGAACGAGAAAGTTAAACGGTGGAATGTCCTAAGCAGCATTCCACCGTTACAACATCAATTTGTTGTAAATTACCTTTTAACCAAAGGAAAACGGAGCCTTAAAGAAGTTTTACCCTGCATTTGTTTTGGGGTCAAATTGTATTGAAGGGTCTTATAACCCGTCTTCTTGATGTATAACACGTGCGGGTAATTCCGATCGGGATGAAGTTGTATATTACCGTTGTAGAAGGCCTGGAGTAATTTGATCTCCCGGGAGCCATCTGGGTTCAACTTGTAAAATTCAATACTGATACCCGTTAGGTGTTCATTGGTAGATTTATCCACTGTTTTGCCCTCCAAAACGACCAAACGATCCAATTCGGGTTCTTCTTCGACTTCTTCTGCTGGTTTGACTACCTCTTCTGCAGCCTTGGGGTCTGGCCCGAAATCGATTCTGTTGGTAGCCTTCTTCTTATTGGAATTTTCTTTTACGATCGGAGCAGCTACATCAGGTTCCCGATAGGTATTGGTTTCTTTCGTTGGACGGACTTTGTCAGCAGCCAGCACTGCTTCCGGTTCCTCTTTATTTTTACTCCGGTCACTCTTAGAGTATTTTCCAGGTTCCAAAGGCTTGGTTGGCCGTTGATATTTCTTCTTTTTCTTTTTCTTTTTCCGCTTTGGCCGATCCAATACGACATTGATTCCTCCTGTGGCTTGCACGTATTTCGATTGGCCAATTGAAAAGACAGCAGGCAGGTTGTCTGTCGCCAAGTAGAACTGAACGGGGCCTGCATAAGTCGAAAATCCCGCACCAATGCTGAAAGCTCCTTCTCCGTAATTGGCGTTTCCGACTACTTCGAGATAGTTGTTGAGCACGGCTGAAAAACCAACCGAACTATAAACTTTAATGCCTTCAGGAAGAAATCTAGCATTTGCCAGAAGACTGAGCGACATGTCCTGGTTGAGTTGATAACGAGCACCCCCATAGGCGTGTGCAACCAAACTACTGGAAAAAGTGGTGTCGAAATTTGATTCTCCGGCATAGAGGTCATCGAAAACAACGTCCATGTCTTCTTCAAACTCTTCGAGACTTGAATTGCGAATTGTAGTTTGTTGATTGTTAATGGTAAACTTATCGATGTTTTTTGTCCAGCTGATCTTACCTAAGTCCAACAAGCTTCCAAATACTTCCAGCTTGTCTGTAAACTGGACATTAATCCCAACATCCAAGGCGACGCCATGACTACCAAAAGAGCTTCCTTTAAAATAGTCGAAGACATTTCTCTCATCGACATCGGCCAGATAATCCATGCCGGTAGATAAGATATCAAGCCCTCCGTTGATATTAAATCGATTGGAGTTAATCGAACTGCTCAAGCCTAAATTATGATTATTGGAACGAATCATCTTCAGGCCTTTCAGGTATTTTACTCGGAAGCCTACGCTTACATAATCATTGATGGCTCCTGTCAGTCCAGCACCTAAAAAACGATAGTGTAGACCATTGATCCTTAAGTTGGATAAATCATAACTGCTATTGTAAAGGTCATTAGATGACTGGCTTACATCTGATATCATCTGAAACATGCTTTTGGAAAAGTTGGACTGCAGCGCGATCCGTTCTCCAATGTGCATGTGAAACATCATTCGGCCAAAGCGAATTCCAAAATATAGGAGATCCATCTTTAGACCTAGGTCTAGCTGACTTTGTTCTTCAACTCCGTTTACAATAGCGTTGAAATCTTGTGCTAAAAAATCTTGACCGGAAGCAATACCTATATCGCTGAGTTTCATCCCAGAGCCGCGAAGCGTACCATTGATACTGGATATATATGGGGCTCCTACAAATACCCGATAATTGGGCAGTTTGCCGAGTTCGAAAGCCATTGATTGGGGGACGGATTGGAAGGAGCGCAACGTATGGCTGGTTTGTGCGTCGATCGTGTTTGTGCTGCTGATTAGAAAGCCAGACAACAGCAATAAAAATACCAGGCGATGGTGTAGTTCTTGGGAACCCATAATTTTTAGATTTACAGTTATTTCCAGCATCGTGCTCGAAACCCCTTTAGTTAATTAAGTTGGTGTTGTAATAGATTCACGCTAAAAAGCAATGTACATGGCCAAAAGCCAATTACAGTGAAACCCAAGTATTTCAAGTGATAAATCGATTTGCAAATATATCAATTAATTAGACGGTGTGATTCGGAAGAAGTCAAGTGTTTCTTTTAAAAAATTCTGTTCTTTTCTAAAGATCTCCGAATTATTTGATTTGTAGAAGCACAATTATTAGCAAATCTAGTATTTAATTTTTTAAAAATTAAATTAAATCCAATGTGTTTGAATAGTCTAAGTGAATTTTTACGGCCAATAGCTCTATAAAGCTGATGAATCGTACATTCCATAGAATTCTTGCCCTGGAGTTGTTAGGAGGAGATTTGCTTAGAGGAGTAATCCATACTAATAAGAAACTTTAATTTCCCGAAATAAGTTTCACTAAAAACTGATTTTTGGCAAAATTATTGTTTTGCTGCGATACGTTCTAAACTTTCATATGCTCTTCCCATCATTTTTCTTTTTATTCTTATCAGCGGTTTCAAGAGGATTGCAGCTCAGGAAGAGTAGGTCGACCAATTTGCCAACTTTGATTGATCCCTTGATGGATTTTCGGAGCAACAATCAATTGATGAGAGATGGCAACCACTGAACATTTCCAGGTCAACTGCCTTGCTTACTACTCAAAGTTGCCAAAACCCTCGGTCTTTTCAATTCTCTTTGTTTGCCGGTATCTCCCGTTTTTTTGCGGTATGCATAGATCAAATAAGCATACCAGGACACACCTATAATATACAACAGAACAGTAATCAGAAAAATACTAACGTAACGGAATTCCAAAATTCTAAGCCACTGAAAAAGCTTCATCGACACAAACCAACTACCTGACCAAATGGAAGCATTGAGGGCCGCCATGATCTCTTGATTGCGTTTGCCAACGTAATACATAATGAGCTCCGAGGTCATCGGTCCGGCAGCACTCATCAAAGGTTGGCGGATAACGTAAAAGAAGATTGCTACGTAAACGGCGTATTCCCATTGGTTGTAGTATTCGGTCAAAGCCAACATAAGGAGGGCAAAGACCGAAAGAGACTGGAACAACGTGATAGCGATCCGATATCCAAAATTGCGTTTGATGTAAGGCATGAAAACCATTACTACTGCCACCAGGGAAAAGGTGGCAGAGCCGATAATCGAAAACACGCCTGATTGCACATTGTGGATGTTTAGGAAAAACAGATTGATGACGGGGACCGTGAATCCGGCTCCGATGGCAATGATGAAAGAAGGGATCAAGGCCTTGAAAATGATGCCCCAGTCGTAGCCGGAAATAATCTGTTGTAGAGGAATTCTTTTGGAAAGATTTTCTCTAACCCGGGTCGTTGCAACAAAGTATAGGCTGATACCGGAGATGAGGGAAATGATCAATAAGACATTGCGCTCCGAAAACCAAGTTGGTGAAAGAGCACTCAGTGCGAAATTCGTCAGGCCTACAATGCAAAGTGTAACACTAAATGACAGAAAAGACAAGGATATTGCCTCCGAATGATTTTCGGGAGCGGAATTAAGTAATATATAGGGAAGAATGGTAATCTGCATACAAGTATATCCAACTCCCCAAATCATCGTAGCGTAAAAAAGGAGTTGGTCCCATCGATTATCAATCGACCAGATAATCAATGTTGAGAAGACTGGTACAAGGATACAAGCTGCATAAAAAAATGGTTTGAGTCTTCGTCCTTTGATAAATAAACCGATTGGAAAAGCTAGAAACATGACGGCAAAGAACCGGTAAGAAAAAACTTCAGCAGCCTCATAATCTGCATAGCCTTTCTGAGTCATGAAATAATTCAGCAATAGGAAAAAAGAGGTATTAACGCTCTGCAGACAAAATTGTGCAAAAATGATCTTGCGTACGTGTTTTTCAACCCTACGGTATTTACTCAATATTCCGGCTATCATATCTCCAAATTGCTGAACAAAAGGTTTACCTAACCGACTCAACCCAATCTATCCATCGTAAGTTCAATTCAAGGTTAGGGAGGAGGAATTTTGTTGTGTTTGGCAGTCCTTACAAATGGGACTCATAAAGATAAAAAGATCGCATATTTGCGTATTTGCCGAGCCATTTCGAAGAAATCACATCTGAGCTGACTAATTGCAGGGGCAAGTTTTTAGTGTTTGTCAAATGACCTTCTGAAAAGGCGAAGTAGGATTTTTCGGTATTTGCGCGATGAATGGCTTCATGTAGTAAATACCCAATCAGTTGGTCATCGGCGTTCAATACTTTTAGATCAAAATTTAGGGTAAAGTTAGTAGTTTCCAATCGACGTAGACTGGCCATGGGTTTAGAATCGACTTGGATTTTTAAGATTCGGACTACATGGCCGGAATTGACAACAGAAGATTTTTCTTCGGTGAATGTAATTTCCCGTTGGATCGCCTGTTCGCAATACTGTAGGTTGAAGGAAATCTGATTTGGAGCAATATGCTTCCAGAATCCATCTCTTCTGGACCAGGTCACTTGTCGCTTAGCGTAACGCCTCGAGTTTCTTTTGATTAATTCAATTGCTTCGTCCAGACTAATCGCACCATCAAAATAGGAAAAGAGTTCTTGATAACCAACGGTCTGGAGAGCTTTTAGGTGGCGTCGACCATATAATTGACGGGCTTCAGCCACTAGCCCCGATGCCAACATTTGATCTACTCTTTGATTG
>JANQRV010000366.1 GCA_028284395.1 Saprospiraceae bacterium | reverse complement strand
AAGGCATTGATGAATTTGAAGTTTTCTTCCGGGGTCATGGTCTCTGCCAATGTCGTATAATCCCTGATGTCTGTGAAAAGTACGGTGACCTCTGATTGGGTGTAGTCGCCAAGCATAACTTCAGTAATTCGTTCTCGGTTTAGGAAGCGGAGAAATTCATTGGGTACGAAACGGCCTGCGACATCGAATATCTTGTGGAGGTCGATCTGGGTTTTGATCCTGGCCAATAACTCTTCTTTGTGGAAAGGTTTGGGGAGGTAGTCATTGGCGCCGAGGGAAAGACCTTGGACGATGTCTTGCAATTGATTTTTGGCGGTGATCATGATGATGGGCAATTCGGAAGGCAGGTACTTTTCCCGGATCTTTTGGCAAACTTCGTATCCGGACATTTTGGGCATCATGACGTCTAGTAGTACCAGGTCGAAATCTGGGTTTTCTTCGATTAGTTTTAAGGCTTCGGTACCGTTCATGGCTTGAAAAAGGTGAAAGTTTTGGCTGGCTAGATGGTTTTTCAGGACTTGTTGGTTGATGGGCTCGTCTTCGACTACGAGAATTCGAATGGATTCTTTTTCATGGAACGGATTTGTAGATCTCCGGACAGCCTTGATGGTTTGGGAGGGCGCTGTGAAAACCGTGCTGGGGTGTTTTGGCAGAAGTGTAGTTGCTTTTTCTGTGGAAATGGGAAGCGTAAAGAAAAAAGTGGAGCCCTTACCTACTTCAGAAGTGAGCCACATCTTTCCCCCATGCAATTCAACCAATTTTTTACTGATGCTCAAGCCCAAGCCGGTGCCCGCAAATTCTCGAGAGATGGAACCGTCGGCTTGTTCAAATTCTTGAAAAATGGCCTCTAGTTTGTTTTCGGGTATGCCGGTGCCGGTATCTTCTACACTGATTTGGATCAGGCCATTACTTTCTTGAGCGCTTAATTTAATATGTCCCGATTCTGTGAATTTGATGGCATTGCCCACGAGGTTGTAAAATACTTGTTGGAGCCGGTTCTCATCTCCATTTGCTGAAGATAAATCTATGGGGATGTTGTTTACCAGTTGCAAGTTTTTTCCTTTGATCAGGGGCTTATTATTGCGCAAAACAATATCGGCAAGGGCATGCAAATTAATTGGTTTGTTCAGCAGTTGGATGTCATAGTTTTTGAGCTTGGAGAAATCGAGGATGTCGTTGACAAGGCTGTTGAGGCGTTTTCCTGAGGAAGCGATCAAAGTCATATCCTCTTTCAAGTTTGGATCCTCTGCTTTTTCTTGCCAAGTCTCCGACAAGCCGATGATGCCTTGTAAGGGAGTGCGCAATTCATGGGAGGTATTGGCCAGAAATTGGTCTTTAAGCTTATCAACTTGTTGGAGTCTTTTGTTGAGTAAATTGACTTCGATAAGTCTTTGACGCTGCAGACGCGATCGCCAGCGAAAGAATAGGTAAAGGCTGGAAAGCCCAAAAGTCAGATATAGCGTTTTGGACCACCAGGCCCAATACCAAGGAGGCGTAATCCTGATGTTGAGCATAGCGCCTTGCTCGTTCCAGACACCATCCGGATTAGCGGCCTTAACCTGGAAAGTATACTGGCCTGGCGGCAAGTTACTGTATCGGGCTACGCGTACATCTTCTGCTTGGATCCAGTCCTCGTCAAAGTTGACCAGCTGGTAGGCGTAAGAAATCTGTTCCGGTGCTTCAAATTGAAGACCCACGTATTCAATGGCCAAGTCGTTTTGATGGTATCGAAGTTTTAAGTCTCTTGCAAAAATGCTGCTCTGCCTGAGTGGCCCATCTTCTTGCGGACTCAGTTCTTCTGCCCCTATGCTTATGCCCTTGATGGCAACCTTGGGAAGGATTGGATTGAGGCGAAAACTATCGGGATGAAAAAAGTGGAAGCCTTTTTCCACACCAAAGAAAATATTATCATCTCTATTTTGGACCAATTCTACAATAAGGTGAGTTGCATTAGGTTGGATATAGCGAAAAGGCTCTGGTAAAAAGAAGGACTCGTCTTCGGTATCGAAGCGCATGATGTGTCGATCGGTCATCAGCCACAAATTGTTCCTGCTATCTGAAACGATCCTTAATATGATTCCTCCAATTAGACTTTTGTCGTTAAAACTTCTTGTCTTGCCAGTAGACGGGTTGAACTCTATGAGGTCTTCCAAAAATGTATTGAGCCAAATTTTACCATCTTCCTCCATATACGAAGTCGTAATGATTTGGTCCTCAAAATATCGATCGATCAATTTAAAATTGCCATCCGCATGATATTCGAATTTGTGTAAGCCGGAGGGGAATGTAGCCACTCCATAAGTCCAGACCATATTTTGTTGATCGATGTAAAAATTGGTGGTAATGAAAGGATCAATTGTGTCAAAGCGGATTTTCTTGACGGCCAAATTATTTTGATCTAATAAATAATAACTCCAAGTGTCGGGATTTTGCATCGGATACTCTCCAACTATGAACTGATCATCTGGAGTAGTACCAAAACACCATCCAAGAGGTATGCTATCATTCTTGGTAACGACCTCTTTAAACTGGCCTTTGATTTCATCCCAACTGCAGAGCGCTTGGCCTAGAAATAAGACCCACAAGTTGGAGTCGCGGTCAGTGAAAGGTACTGGAATCGCTTCTGCTTCATAAGGACTGTCTATTATCTTATCAAAACGTCTGGTATGGGTATCAAATAGGAATAGTTGTTTGGGTTGACCGACCCAGATTTTGCCGGTTCGATCTTCGGCTATGGGGATCATAGGGATATTCCGCTTTTGTGCGATTTCTTCTAATTGTTGGAAGTGGAGGGGAGAATGTTTCTCTTCTATGCGGTGAACCCCTTCAGAGCTTGTAATCCATATTGCATCTTCGCGATCTCTTAGCAAATCAGTAATTGAATTTCTTTGAAACTCAGAAGGCAGAAAAGGCAAGGAATTTTTCAACAGCCCTTTGGTTTCACTACCGAACCAAAGATTGCCTTTGGAATCTATCAGACCAGCAGCCCTCCTAAGCGAGTTTTTGGGTAAAATCGAAATAATTTCAAAATCTTTATCCCGCTGTGAAAACTCAGCTGAAATAACTTTTTCCTCTTCAATTCTACTAAAAAGAAAATTTAAGGAGTACTCTTCCTCTTCCAGAAACTGGATATCCTTAAAGCTATGAGATGAAGGAAAGTTAGGAGTTGTAGGGAGTGGGCCCCCATGATGAACGCTTTCAATTATGGTAGGTCCAGATTTGTCAATGGTCAATTCGTCTAACCCATTTTGCCCTGCTACCCAGAGTTTTCCATGGTGATCCACATTTAGATCGTAAATGACATTACTAGATAAGCCGGGTTCAGACGATTCGGAGAATAGGGTGCGGACTTCTAATTCCTCTTCTTCTTTAATCGTAAAGATTCGGATGCCCCATTGATCAGGATCATCGGGTGGAATTCCATTGGTCCAGTCATCATAAGAAAAATGGTTATCGGAACGGAAATGTAAACTGTATTTGCCGGTTGGTAACTCAATGACGGATGCATGAGCGTAGGCATAGCCTCCAGCATGTCTGGCCTTGTCGATCGACATTTCCCAAACAATTTCTCCCCGCTCATTCGAAATCCAACCATAGTCAAACCACTTCCTATTATCTTGATCCCATTCACCCATAGAGTAAACCAGGAGCTTGGCCGGGGCCTTCAAATCGACAACTTTCTGGCGGTCCTGGCCATTACCCACTTTGGTGATGTCTGCTATTGTCCGCTTTTCATTTTGGAGCGTTTGCAAATAACCACTTAATTTCGAGGAGTATCTGCTCGAAAAGAATCGTGTAATCACGACATTTTTTGCGTTTGGCATGGCCTGCTCAGGGAATTGCAAACAATTCAGTCCGAATTTTGAACCTACCCAAATATTTCCTTCTTGATCCTCGACTACTGAGGTTACATTACCATGGCTTATGAATTGCTTATCACTTGGATCGGGCCGAAAGTACTCAAATGTTTCGTTGGCGGGGTTAAATAAGGCTATAAGACCATTCGTTGGTATCCAGATATTGTTCTTCGAATCAATGACCAATTTTCCTGAAATGGGAGCCGCTTGTTGGATTCGGAAACTTTTGAAGTCATAACCATCATAGCGGATCAGATCATTACTTGTAGTAAACCAAAGAAATCCGAAGGAGTCTTGGGCTACTGCCCTTACGTCATTATAGGAAAGGCCATCTTTGATCGTAAAATGACGGATTTCAAAGTTTTCATGCATCTTAATTTCCTGGCCATTGGCAATGGCAGTGACCATAACGAACAGGGCAGTTAGCAGTACAAATTGTCGGGGAAGTTTCATGATTTGGCGCTGGGTTGATGGCCCTTTAAAGTTAGGGATAAATTTAATGTGTTGCTGGTCTTATTTTAAGTGGCGGATCTAACTCCGATACCAAAATAGTTGTCGCACCATTGAATGACCTAAGATCGGAATCAGCGCTGTTTTTCTTCATGTGAACTGCCCTGGGTCTGAAGAGTGGGTTCTTCTTCCATTTTGGGGAAGTCTTAGCGCTTGCTTACGGGATAATGGGCAACCTGTATTGAGTTTGGTCGATCTACTTAAACCGCATCACCTCCACCCCAGTCCAATCCTCCGGTACCCCTTTAAGCGAATACTCACTAGACTTACTCAAAAATAACCGCGCCGGCTGATCCGCTGGATTCACTTTTAGGATCTGATCAAAAGTAGCGGCGGCCTGGGGGAACTCCTGTGCAAAAAACAACCTCAGACCTTTTTCAAATTCGGATTGCAGCTCAGCTTTCTTGGTGGTAGACGAAGACCCATCCCTGTCAAAGCACTCGTAAAGTGCAACCGGCTCTTTTTTGCCCTTCACCTGAACTTTACCTAGAAATCGTAGATGGAAACGATCTGTGTTTTCAATCTGCTGTAGCGTTTCTTCACTCAAAAGAATGGATGTACCGAAGTGCTTGGTCAAACTCTCGATACGAGAGGCAGTGTTGACCGTGTCGGCAATAGTGGCTGCGTCCAGCCTATTTTGATCGCCGATGATGCCCATAATGAGGGCACCTGTGTGGAGGCCAATGCCCATTTTGATGATAGACCGTTTCTGATCCTGTCGCTCTTGATTGTATTGAGCCAATTTTGCTTGCATGTCAATGGCGGCTTGAAGTGCGGCACCGGCGTCGTTGGGGAAGATCGCCATAATGGCGTCACCCAGGTATTGATTGATGAAGCCGCCATGAGCGGTAATGATAGGCCCCATGCGACCGTGAAAGGCATTGATGAATTTGAAGTTTTCTTCCGGGGTCATGGTTTCTGCTAGTGTGGTATAATCCCGGATGTCCGTAAATAGGACGGTAACTTCAGATTCCGTATGGTCACCCAGCAGGACTTCCGTGATGCGTTCACGCTTTAGGGAACGCAAAAACTCATTGGGCACAAAACGGCCGGCAACGTCGAAGATTCTGTGTAGGTCAATCTGGGTTTTAATTCGGGCGAGTAGCTCCTCTTTGTGGAAAGGTTTGGGGAGGTAGTCATTGGCGCCGAGGGAAAGGCCTTGGACGATGTCTTGCAATTGATTTTTGGCGGTGATCATGATGATGGGCAATTCGGAAGGCAGGTATTTTTCTCGGATCTTTTGGCAAACTTCGTATCCGGACATTCGGGGCATCATGATGTCGAGGAGCACTAGGACGAAATCCGGATGTTCCTCAATGAGCCTGATGGCCTCTTCGCCATTCATGGCCCTGGTGATGACGAAGTTCTGCCCAGACAGATGTTTTTGTAGCACTTGTTGATTA
>JANQRV010000365.1 GCA_028284395.1 Saprospiraceae bacterium | reverse complement strand
TTATTTTTTTCTTCAATGAGGCGAAAAACGCAGGCATAGCCTCCGTTCTGGCGAGGATTTTTAACGAAATTGAAGGAAAAAAGAAACTGAAATTTCCTATAGATAATTGTGGTTTGGTGCTTAATCTTAATAACTATGAGACTATCATCCGGCATTTTCATTGTATTTTCTTTGCTCTTATTCGGTTGTCAGAACTCGACCGGCCAGGAAGAACACTCCGCAAATCTACTCATCAATGAGAGCAGTCCGTACCTGCTTCAACATGCCTATAATCCGGTCAACTGGCATCCCTGGAAACCGGAAGTTCTGGAAAAAGCAAAACAGGAGAAAAAATTGATGATCATCAGTGTTGGTTATTCCTCCTGCCATTGGTGTCACGTTATGGAACACGAATCCTTCGAAGATACTACGGTAGCCCGCTTGATGAATGCCAATTTCATCCCGATCAAGGTAGATCGCGAAGAACGTCCGGATGTCGATGGTGTTTACATGACGGCCTGCAGGCTTGCCTCCGGTAGTAGTTGTGGGTGGCCCTTGAATGCAGTGACGCTCCCGGATGGTCGCCCGGTATGGGCCGGCACCTATTTCCCCAAGGATCGCTGGATTGAAATTTTGCAGTATTTCATTGACCTGGAACAGCGAGATCCCGGAAAACTGGAACAATTTGCCACCCAAATCACCAATGGCATTCAGACGATGGACGAAGTGCCGGTAGCCAAAGAAGCAGGCGCATTCGATGCCCAAACACTCGATGGCATCGCCACAAATTTCCTCAAAAGAATGGATATGAAGGAAGGTGGGGCTACCGGAGCTCCGAAATTCCCCATGCCCAACAGCCATCAATTCCTGCTAAAATACCACCACAAAACCAAGGAAGACCAAGCCCTGGAAGCGGTCAATGTCAGCCTCCGTAAAATGGCCATGGGGGGCATATACGACCAACTGGGTGGTGGATTTGCTCGTTACTCCACCGATGCGGTATGGAAGGTACCCCATTTCGAAAAAATGTTGTACGACAACAGTCAGTTGGTCAGTCTCTACGCACAGGCTTACCAACGGACCGGCAATGAATTGTATCGAAATATTGTAGCGGAAACACTGGCGTTCATCGAGCGGGAAATGACGGATCCGGCCGGTGGATTCTATTCTTCCTACGATGCTGACAGCGAGGGTACGGAAGGTAAGTTCTACGTTTGGGAAAAAAGTGAAATTGACTCCATACTCGACGACCCGCAACAAGCAGCCTTATTCAACGAATACTTTCAAGTCAAAGAGCGGGGAAATTGGGAGCACACCAATATTCTCTACTATCGGGAACCACTCGACCGAATAGCCTCGAGAAAAGGTCTGAATATTGACCAGGCTCATACTTTGATCACCGGTGCCAAACAAAAGCTCTTCGAAGCGCGGAAATCCAGAATTTTTCCCGGATTGGATGACAAGGTATTGACCAGTTGGAACGCCCTGATGTTAAAAGGTTACATTGATGCTTATCGGGCATTCGGCGAAGAAAAATATTTGCAGGTAGCCCTCAAGAACGCTCAATTTGTTTCGGAGGTCATGATGGATGAAAATTTCCGGCTCAATCGCAATTACAAGAACGGCAAGTCGGTCATCAATGCTTTTCTCGATGACTATGCACTGACCGCCCAGGCTTTCATTGCCCTTTACGGAGTTACTTTTGATGAGCAGTGGCTTAAAAAGGCGGAAGGCCTGGCTGCCTACGCCATCCAACACTTTTCGGATGAAGAAACGGGGTTCTTCAATTATACCTCTTCACTGGATCCACCGCTGATCGTTCGGAAAATGGAAATTACAGATAATGCCATCCCCTCTTCCAACTCAACCATGGCAAGAGTTTTACACACATTGGGACTCTATCTGTACAACAACGAATACCTGGACCGCAGCAAGCAAATGCTCCAGCGGGTAATTGGCGAAATTGCCGAAAACGAATATCCCAACTATTATTCAAACTGGTGCCAATTACTGCTGGACCTGGTCGAGACTCCATACGAAATTGCCATCGTCGGCCCCGATGCAGAAAAAAAACGCAAAGAAATGATGGCCCATTTCATTCCCAACGCCATCTTCTTGGGTGGGGAAAATGAGGGTTCTCTCGAACTTCTAAAAGATAAACTACAAGAGCGAGAAACCTACATCTATGTCTGCCGGGATAAAATCTGCAAACTACCGGTAAAAGAGGTTGGTAGAGCTTTGGATCTTCTCGACTAGGCGTTCGCGCTTGCGCTTCGAGACCGGCACCAAATGATTGTCGGAAAGCACCAATTGGCCACCCTCTGTTTTGTCAAATCGTTTGACGTGTTCCATGTTCACCAAATAAGAATGGTGACAGCGGAAGAAATTGTGTTGTTGCAAAAGCGTTTCGAAGGTCTTCAGGTTCTTCGAAGAAAGAATGACCCGACCGTCCTGAAAAGTAAAGGAAGTATAACATCCATCGGCTTTACAAAAAAGAATTTCGTCGAGCTGTACAACGTGAATACTCTCGGCATCTTTCAATACAATCTTTCGAGCCGGATGGGATATCTCCCGTAAATTATCCATCAAGACCGACAGTCGGACTTGCAAATGTGCTTTGTCAATGACATCGCGGGCCTTTTCCACCGCCTGGACCAGGTCGTCCGGATCCAACGGTTTCAATAAATAATCGATGGCACTAAATCGAAAAGCCTCGATTGCATAGCCGTCATAGCCGGTGATAAAAATAACTTGGAATTTGCGGAGCTTCAAGCGTTTTAGAAGCTCAATGCCCGAACCGTCGCGCAAATGAATATCCAAAAACAAGAGATCGATATCAGACTGTTGGATGAGTGGTATTCCAGATTCAATGCTATCAGCAGTCCCCAACACTTCTACATCCGGGCAATACCATTCCAGCATCTTTTTCATGCCTTCCACGATACCCTGCTCATCGTCAATAATGATTGCCTTTATTCCCATGGGATTGTTTCGGTAATAATGGTTAATGAATGTTCAGCTACGAAAGCTAAAGCGATTTTCTTCAATCATGATGTATGAAAAGAAATGTGGTAAGTGTTAAAGGAGTAGTGGCGGCAAGATAAGCAAAAAAAATCAAAACCGTTTAGTTCTCAATTTTCCCCACTTATTAAGTCGTCGCCCCCAGTTGTATAACGTGACATTTTCCGTCGGCCATTCTTTATACTTTCGTCAGAGCGATCGAGCAATACCTCTTACCAAAAGATACAACAAATCATCAAAACTAAGGCCGGAATGCGTTCATGACGCACAGTAAAGACCACAAAAAAGTAAGTAGGAGCACCTTAAGAAGGTGTTTAGATAAGGAGTAGTTTCGATCGCTTCCCGTTGGGAAGCGATTTTTTTTAATAGGTCACGCGATAATCCTCTTCTACAACCAATGTCTTATTACGACAACGGATCACTCGAGCTGGAAACCGTTCAATCACTCGATAATCATGGGTAGCAAATAGAATGGCGGTATTGTGATTTTTAGCCAATCGCCTCAGCAACGCCAAAATTTCATCTGAAGTCTCCGGATCCAGGTTTCCCGTCGGCTCATCCGCGATGATCAACTGTGGTTTATTGAGCAAAGCCCGGGCAATGACCAATCGCTGTTGCTCCCCTCCGGAAAGTTCGTGTGGCATCTTATCTCCTTTTCCGGAAAGAGCCACCTCTCTCAGTACTTCTTCCATCCGTGCCTTCATCTCCTTGCGGGAATACCAATCGGTCGCTCTTAAAACAAAGCGTAAATTGTCGTAAGCCGAACGATCGGAAAGCAAGTTAAAGTCTTGAAAAACAATACCCAGTTTTCTTCTCAATTTGGGCAGTTTTCTCCGGTTTAAAGAAGTAAGATCAAAACCAACCACTTCTCCCTTACCTTCTTTCAAAGGCAGAGCGCCATAAATGGTTTTGAGCAGGCTCGATTTGCCACTTCCCGTCTTTCCGATCAGGTAGGTAAATTCGCCTCTGTAAAGTTTGAAGTTTATTTTCTCTAAAACTAAGCTCTTATCTTGGTAGATCGACGCATTTCTTATATTGACAATGATATTCTCCACAAATTGTCGATTTGATTGAATGATATGATCCAAAGGTACGGAATAAATGTTTTTACTGATCTTTTCGTTTTAGATCCCGCACCACAAAGCTAGCCCGCAATCCCAGGTTGGTGATCCCGTCGTTGTAGTTTCGCATGATCGCGGCCCCTAACCCACTCTCCTTATCCATCGCCAATATGGCAGTATAACCCGCAACGGAACCACCGTGCGATACAATGTACAATTCGTCGTTTTGTACAATCCTAAACCCAAGACCGTAGCCGTCATGAGGGTCTTCCGGAGTGACGATGGTCGTTATTTGTTCGCGACTTTCCCTCGTTAAAATTGGCGTTGGAGAGAGCCCCAGTAAGCCCGCTGCAAAACGGGCCAAATCATTGGGTGTTGCGTAGACACCACCATTTGGAACCTTATAGCCCCGGCCGCGATGTTCCTGAGCCGGATGTTCGGCATCAAAACCGGTGGCTCCTCCCGCATAACCAGTTGCCAATCGACTCTGATCCCGATCAGGTACAATAAAACAACTGCTGGTCATGCCCAGCGGGTCGAAAATTTTCTCCTGCATCAATTCCATAAACGGTCGACGGGCCGCACGGGAGATTGCCAACCCTAAAATCCCGTATCCAATATTGGAATAACTATAGCGCTGTCCTGGTGAAGTCAGAAACGAGGTATGGCTGATGGATTCGATCACTTTATCCTCCCAGTTTTCAATTGGGCCATAGGCCGCATTTGAAAGCTGGGGTTCGCGGATCAGTCCCGAAGTATGCGACGCTAACTGGCGAAGGGTGATTGGTACGTGCTCCCGATAGCCCTTTAAGTTTTTCACCTCCGGCAAATACAACTCGACAGGGTCCGACAGTTTCAAGATACCCGCTTCTTTCAATTGCATCATCAGAACTGCGGTCATCGATTTTGAAATGGAACCGGTTCGGTAAATGAAATTGCTGTCTGCCTCGATCCGCCGATTGCGATCGGCGAAGCCATAGGCACCACTCCACAATAATGTAGTCCCTTTGAAAACCACGGCCGAAATACTGGCCACTTCATCCTCAACAGCATCCTTTTCCAACTGGCTGGCAAAGTCGACAATGGGTTTTGGTAATGCAGAGCTCCCGGACATTGAAGTCGGCTCCCTCTCTGGAGGCACTCCATTACACGCTCCAAAAAGCAATAGCATACACATAAAAAACATTGATCTCTTCATATACTTTACCGTTTTTTCTTTTGCTGCTACTGAACATCAAAATGCACTTCATACTGCGTACTCCCCCAAGCCAGTCGAAGTGCCCCTCCAATTTCCTTTTCGACGACTTCTATGGTAAAATATTCGCGATCGCCGGTAGAAACCACCTTTTTCATTGGAACTTGGCCAAGATTTAAAGAAGGGTCGTAGTTGACACCATTTTGGCCAGTCTGCCGGTTGAAGATCAGCAAGCCGCCATCCATTTCGGGTATGGTAAAAATCGTGTATTCCCCGGGTGGAATCGTCAGCTGACCTTCTACGAGTAAGGTCGTGTCGGTCGACAAGTGCGTAGCCATATTGGCGCCGGTTCGCCACACCTCTCCCCATGGTACCAGAGAGCCGAAAAGTTGTCGCCCGCGCTTGGCGGGGCGCCCGTAATCGACGGTAATCAATGCTTCTTCTATTTCCTGTTCGGTCCGACCTCTACCCGAAAGCGCTCCTCTTCCGGTGCCGGTCCCTTCTTCTCTCCGACTAAACTGATCCGCTAGAAAATTTAGATTGGCAGGACCGGATCGATTGACTTTTAGTTTGCGGGTCGTCGATTGAGCATCCAATTGAAGCAAGCGGCCATCATCTCCCATCAATGCTACAATGTTGCCTCGACTAGGGTGTCGGATGATAAAACTGTCTGCTGCCGTTTTTCTCACTTCAAAGTGTAGTGTACGATGCCCGCTTAGCAATGGTTGGTCCAATATTTCAAGGCCCCGTTCTTCCATCTTTTGAATGATTACTTCATACGGCCAATGTACCAGGTCCAGAAAAGGCAAGGTGTTTCGAACGGTTTTTACCTCTGCTTTATTGATCCTTCGGATGGTTTTGGTATCGATCACCAGGATACTATCGGATTGGAAGCGCAATTTTCTTTCGCGTACCACCGAGTCGCGATCCAGGAAGTGGGGATAGAGATATTGCTCGGTCAATTCACTCAGCCGAAAACTATCGTCCAAATTCAATCGGTATTTCACCAATGTCGTTTTCGGGACCAGGAACAACACTTTGGCATCCACAGTTTGCTCATGCCGGCGGTACTGTTCGATGGCAATGGTATCGGCCCCCAACAAGGTAATGAGTTGATTTTGCTCTGCTCCAACCGGCTCCACTAAATCTCCGCACCCTTGCAACGAGAGGGCAAGTCCGATTGAGAAAGCAAGCATGGTAATGTTCCAACTCTTCGTCGAAAAGGTTTCCTGGTTCACCATTTCACTTAGCGGTATTTTAGAAGCCGTTAAACATTGTCAATATGAGTACCTTTTTCTGCCATGCTGCGTTACCAAAATCCGGTCTGACTGACCGGGTAGGAATGCAGCTCCTATTATTCAAAAAACTAAATTTTAACAGCTTCGTATACATAATAACTTAAATCAAGCTACTTCGCATCCATTTTTTCGACGCCGGACCAATCTTCCGGTACGCCATTTTCCAAATAGTATTCGGCTTTTTCCAAGAACAATTGCACAGTACGATCGTCTTTGTGTTGCGCTAGAATCGATGTAAAGTCCGCCACCGCCTCTTCAAATTTACGATCGAAGTACTTTGCAATGGCATTATTAAAAATTACTGCGGTTTGGCTTTTCAGTTGCTTTGAGTCCGGCGGGTCGCCATCAAAGCATTCATAAATGCCGACCGGTACCTCCTTCCCTTTCACCTGTACTTTCCCCAAATACCGGATCCCAAAAGTTTCCGGCTCCTTTAGTTCTTGTAAACTGGCTTCGCTAAGCAGGATGTTGGTACCATAGTATTTATTGAGACTTTCAATTCGCGAAGCGGTATTTACCGTATCCGAAATGGTCGTAGCATCCAATCTCTTGTCATCTCCGATAATGCCCATGATCAGTTTGCCGGAATGAAAACCAATGCCGGCCGAAATGGGCAAACGCCCTTTCTTTTTTCGGAGTTCATTGTAATGCGTAATGGCTTGTTGGATCTCGATGGAGGCACGCAATGCATCCGAAGGATGATCGGAAAAAATAGCCATGATGCCATCGCCCAGGTATTGGTTGATGAAGCCACTGTTCTTGGTGATGAACGGCCCGATGCGCTGAAAATAGGCCGAGACAAACCGGAAGTTTTCATCCGGTGTCATTTGCTCGGAGAGTAATGTGTAACCGCGAATGTCGGAAAAAAACACCGTTACCTGTCGCTCCACCTGATCCCCCAACATCACTTCCGTGATGTTATCCCGCCCCAGTGACTGTAAAAAGGCATTGGGGACAAATCGCCCGGTTACTTTATTGATGTGTAGCAGATTGATTTGGGTTTTAATCCGGGCCAGGATTTCTTCGCGCGCAAAAGGTTTGGCCAGGTAATCGTTCGCACCGAGATTGAGGCCCTGCACCAGGTCTTTTACCTGGTCCTTAGCGGTTACCATAATCACCGGCAGTTCGGAAGGCAGAAACTGCTCCCGAATGATCCGGCACACTTCATATCCGGACATTTTCGGCATCATGATGTCCAGTAAAACGAGATCGAATTTTTGGCCGGTATCAATCATTGCCAGTGCTTCTTCGCCATTGGTCGCCAATTGAATGTCGTAGTGCTCCTGCGTGAGATGACTGCTCAGGACATGGAGATTGATCGGCTCGTCATCAACGATCAGCACCTGGATCTTTTCGTCCTGGTCGACCTTGCTTACCGGCGGTAATTTTGCTCCCGGATTAACTGGAACCGCAGCTGGCTGAACAACTGAGAGTCGTTGATCTGAAGTTGATACCGGAGCTTCTGCTCCTTCTGCCGCCAGCGGCAACGTAAAAAAGAAGGTGGCTCCCTTATCTTCATTCGTTTCTGCCGGGTCGGATTCTACCCAGATTTTTCCGTGGTGTAATTCTACCAAATGCTTGGTAATGGAAAGACCGAGTCCCGTTCCTTGGTAGGATCGAACCTCGGAAGCATCTGCCTGCTGAAAGGATTGAAAGATCAACTCCTGCTTTTCCTTCTCAATGCCAATACCGGTATCGGTAACGGAGACTTCTAAAAACCCATTGTCTTCACGGGCCCGAATGTCGATCTGCCCTTGATCGGTAAACTTAATGGCATTGCCCAATAGGTTGTACAAGATCTGGTAAATGCGATTTTCGTCGCCCTGAACTAAGGGCACCGCCTCCGCAATGTGATTGTTGACGACCAAGTCTTTGCCTTTCAACATCGGATGGCTGACTTGAACAACGACATCGACAAGGCTGTACATGTCTACCGGTCGAAGTTTAAGATTGAGATCCGAGTTCTTCAGACGGGCAAAATCCATGATATCACTAACCAGGTTATTCAATCGCTTGCCGGCAGCAATAATGACGCTCAAGTTATCTTTTAGCAGAGCTCTGGGTATCTGCTCACCCTGTTCGTACATGGATTCCGCCATACCGATGATGCCATTCAGAGGTGTCCGGAGTTCGTGAGAGGTATTCGCCAAGAATTGATCTTTCAATCGGTCAATTTCTTCCAGTCGTTTGATACGCTCCCTCTCTAATCGAGATCGTTCCCTTTGCTTCAATATCCTGGATCGCTGCCACACGAGGAATAAAATTAACAGGAGACCGGCAATGACGGCGTAAGCCATATTGCGCAGATTTCGCTCCTTTTGGAGCGACAAACTCTGTAATGCCGCGTCTTTTTCCAATAAAGCCGCTTCTTTTTCCGTTTCGGCAGCGACTTTTTCCAGCCGAAGGATTTCAGCTTCCCGAACCGCTCGATCCTCTTCCGCCAATTCCAGTGCCGTTAACGCGGCATCCTTGGCTTCTTTTACCACAGCTATGGTATCGAGAATCGAAGACTTTTCTTCCAGCTGTTGATCAATGGTGGTCTTTCTCGATACCAGTTCGTCTTCCAAGCGAGCGATTTCCTCCTGAGTGGCGATCGACCTTTCCAATAAACGGAATTTGGTCTCCATTTCCTGTTCTTCCTCGTTTCTATTTAAAAGACGATAGATGGTTTTGAGGAGCTGGTAACTTTCCAACATGCCAGGCGAGTCGCCCAAACCTTCAAAAGCTTCAAGCCCTTGTCCGGCGAAGCGCAGTGCACGTCTTAGGTTTCTCCGGTCCCGGGCAAGAATCCCGAGTTGGTAACTGCTTTTTGCTACTCCGGATTGGTAAGATTTTTCCTTAGCGATCTTCAAGGCTTCCTGAGAATAAGCATAAGCCTGGTCGGCATCACTAAACTTGGTCAGTTCGGAAAGCTCGATCAGGATATTTACACGATCTATTTCCTGGGCAGCAGGAAGGCGATCTTTCAAATCTTCAATGCTTTTCCGCTGTGCTGCAAGTGCGACTGAAAAAGCAAGAGAAATGATGGCAAAAATGATCTTTAACTTCATTCCTTGGGAATTAGGTTCGGCAACTGGGATTTCAGAATACCAAAATTACCCGAAAAATTAGAACATCCTGAGTAGTTAGTGGTATATTTAAGCAGCTATTTCGATTAAATCGTTCTAAAATGAGGCTCGAAACAAAATGGCTGTCCGGAATTGCAGCAATCCTTAGTTTTTTGTTCATTATTTCTTGTAATCCAACGAATAATGAAGACATTAGTTTCAATCAGAACATCCGCCCCATTTTAAATGAAAAGTGTCTTTCTTGTCATGGTGGAGTTAAAAAACTGGGCGGATACAGCCTGCTTTTTCCGGAAGAAGCCTTTGATACCACCGATAGTGGAATTCATGGCATTGTAGCCGGAAAACCGGAGGAAAGTCAACTTTATTTGCGCTTGATCACCGACGACCCCGAATTGAGAATGCCATTCGAACACCCCGCCCTCAACAAGGAAGAAATCAAACTCATAAAAAGATGGATTGAAGAAGGTGCAACATGGGAAACACACTGGGCATTCATCCCGCCGGCTAAAGACATCAATCCACCAAAGCAAAGTAGCTCCGATTGGCCACTTAATTCCATCGATCAGTTCATCCTGAGAAAACTACAGGAAAACGAACTGGATCCGGCACCGGAGGCTGGACCGGAAATCCTGCTCCGGCGTCTGTATTTGGATTTGACCGGCCTGCCTCCTAGTAGAAGTGAAGTCCAAACTTTTGTCGAAAGCCCGAACCGGGAAGCCGCCTATGATAAAGCCATTGACCAATTGTTGGACTCACCGCATTTTGGAGAGCATTGGGCTTCGATGTGGCTGGACTTAGCCCGCTACGGAGATTCTCAGGGTTATCAGAAAGATCCGATCCGAAAAACCATCTGGCGGTACCGCGACTGGGTCATCGATGCGTTTAACCGGGACATGCCTTTTGACCAATTCACGATTGAACAACTGGCTGGAGACTTGTTACCGGCCCGAACGGACCATCAACTACTGGCCACTGCCTTTCATCGAAATACCAATACCAATGACGAAGGTGGTACGGACGACGAAGAATTTCGCGTCGTTGCGGTACTGGATCGGCTCAATACAACTTTCGAGGTGTGGCAAGGGTTGACCATGAGCTGTGTCCAGTGTCACAGCCATCCCTACGACCCGATTCGACACGAGGAGTTTTACGAGTCGATGGCTTTCTTCAACAATACAATGGATGCGGATTTGCGCAGTGAAGCACCCTTGGCAACCGTACTTTCTCCCGGGCAACAATTCCAACTCGATACACTCAAACAGTTCTTGGACAAGTACCAAAATACCGGAGATACCCTTTCGAATATCTACCGACAAGCCGTAGCGAACATTTCGACCATTCAGCCGGGAGCAGTCCCTGTAATGCAAGATTTCCCTCCCGACACCATGCGCCAAAGTCACGTATTTGTAAGAGGAAACTGGCTCGATCGTGGAGAACTGGTAGCTCCCGCCGTGCCCGAATCTTTAAATCTCTCCCAACAACCGGTAACTGAAGACCGTCTGGGTCTGGCCAATTGGTTGGTCAGTGCCGATAACCCATTGACCGCCCGCGTCATTGTCAATCGGTTTTGGGCGGCCATTTTTGGTCACGGCCTCGTAGAAACCGTTGAAGACTTCGGTACCCAGGGAGCCGCTCCCACTCACCCCGAACTGTTGGATTGGCTTGCAGTCAGGTTCATGCAGGAACACCAGTGGAGTGTAAAATCATTGTTGAAAGATATTGTTCAAAGCGCCTCCTATCGGCAGTCGGCTGTGGTAGATGCCCAAAAACTGGATAAAGATCCTTATAATCAATTGCTCTCCAGAGGGCCTCGGTTTCGCCTGTCGGCCGAACAGGTGCGCGATCAAGCTCTTGCCGTGAGCGGCTTATTGAGCAAAAAAATGTTTGGCCCCAGTGTCATGCCCTATCAACCGGAAGGAGTCTGGAATACGATCCGACATGTTGCCCGTTGGCAAACCAGTCCGGGAGAGGATCAATACCGAAGGGCGGTTTACACTTTTCTACGCAAAACCAGTCCCTATCCGGCTTTTCTGACTTTTGACAGTCCGAGTCGTGAAGTCTGTGTATCCCGGCGAACCCGGACCAATACACCACTTCAAGCAATGGTGACGTTAAATGATCCCGTCTATTTGGAAGCGGCAACGGCATTGGCCCAAAAGATGGCTAAAGTTCACGAAGCATCGGAGCAACAAATACAATTTGGCTATGAATGTGCCGTTTTGCGCGCCCCCAAACCGGATAAGCTAGCAACCCTGATCGGCTTTTACGAGCAAGCCCGGCAAAAATACGAGGCAGAACCAGAGGAAATCGCCTTGTTGGTGGAAGATCCGGAAAAGCACGACCCGGCATTTGCCGCCCTGGTGAATGTAGCGAATGTAATCTTGAATTTAGATGAAGTATTAAATAAGTGAATTGGCGTTAAGAATTGACTATGAATATATTTGAAGAGTTGGCCCACAGAAATGAAGCAAGCATCACCCGACGGCATTTCTTTAAAAGCAGCGGCCTGGGATTTGGTGCGATGGCACTGAGCAGTATGATGGGGTGTTTGCGGCAAAAGCAAAACGAAGGAGTCGATACCCCCTTTGGGGTAAAACTGCCACCTCTTCCAGCTCAAGTAAAAAGCATCATTTTTCTCCACATGGCGGGAGCCCCGTCTCAATTGGAGTTGTTTGATTATAAACCTACACTGGCCAGACTGGATGGACAAGAATGTCCCCAATCCCTATTGGCGGGCAAGCGTTTTGCATTTATC